>NZ_JXUP01000005.1 GCF_001891085.1 Campylobacter concisus | reverse complement strand
ACCGAAAACTTCCCTATCTAACTTATGTAAGACAGGAGTATAGAGTATTAGCAGCCGTTTCCAACTGTTGTCCTCTAGTGTAGGGCAGATTAGCTATACATTACTCACCCGTGCGCCACTAACTCATAAGAGCAAGCTCTTACTTGTCCGTTCGACTTGCATGTATTAGGCACGCCGCCAGCGTTCACTCTGAGCCAGGATCAAACTCTCCATATTAATTACCTAGCAAAATTTATTTGATAGGATTTTATTATGAAGTTTTTAATCAAAAAAACTTTTAGTTTTATTTATTAGTTTGTCTAATCTATTATAATTATAAAATAATAGACTGGCTCAATCGATCACTTGTTTAGATTTCAAAGATTGACTAATAGTTTAACAATTGTAAGTTAAAAGAACAACGATAAAAAGAAAAGGCTTTATTAACCAGTGAAGTTAAAGGTGGTTTCTCGTTTCGTGAGCTGGAATTATATATGAGCAATACTTAAAGACAGTTGAAATAATTAGGGAATTTGAGAAAAAATTGTTGGCGATTAAAAATTTTAAAGTATGTATTTTTATTAGTAGGTTTATAGGGTTTAGTTTATATATGCGTATCCACTTCTTTTTTCTATATTTATAGAGGCTACATTGTTATTTTTATCTGTTAAAATTATCTTACAATCACCTTTTAGTAGTCTTGAATAAGGCCTTTTTGCTCCTTTATTGTTAGTAACACTCACCACTCTCATAGGCCTACCTAATTCGTCAAAATCAATGGTTTGTGTTTTGCCTTTTCCGCAACTACCGACAAATTTAACCGATTTTATGCCATATTTTTTCTCGATATTTAAATCTGTATTAATTTTATTGCAATAGGATTGAGGAATGCCTCTCCAGCCCGCACTTAAGAATTTGTTTGATTTTTGTGTATCGATGGCAACCTCTTCTTTGGAATTTAAGTTACCACTAAATTTATTACCACTACCTCTTTTATCATAAAAAATACTATATTTCCATGATTTAACCCCAGGCTCATCTACAGAGCACTCTTGCAAACTAGTATCATTAATAGCTATACCCCATCTCATTTTAAACCAAAATTTTTCATTTTCTGAATGTACAAATTTATCATCTTGCATGGCAAGGTGCTGGGCATACCTTATATGCGTTAGCATCTGTGTAGCTGCCTCTCTGGCTCCGTTTATTTCTAGCCTTGGTATGATCATTGCTGCAAGTATGCCAACGGCAATGATTACAAAAATAAGCTCTATAACAGTAAAACCCTTGTTTTTATGCATCTACCTGCCTCTTACATCAAAATTTGCGATTACTTTCCCCATTTTTTCTATGCAAAATTTTGATTTTCCATCTAGATCGGTGCTTACTAATAAATTTTTAGACTCATCTCTTACATCTATACCATAAAATTTAAGTCTTAATGCAAGCTTTTTATTATCAGTATATAAATCCTTAATTTCCGCTTCTTTTAATTTAGCAGCAAGCTCTTTTATAACATCAAATTTATAGACAAAATGCTTTGTTGGGTTATCTAAAAATAGGTAAAAAATTTGATTAAATACGATCATCGACCAGTTTAAGGCTAAAAAAAGTATCACTAAGGTCGTGCAAATTTTATAGCCTTTTCTAAATTTTGGCAATCTTACACGATACGAATTAAAAAATACTCTTACCATAAGTGGCGTTGCGATCACGCAAAATGGCAAAAACTGCTCAAGCTCCAGTCTTTGGCGCACTGAGACTATCATACAAAAGCAAAATGAGCAAATCACAATAAACCATAAAAGATCTTTTTTCTCTTTTACCCAAATTCTATAAATCGTATAGACAAAAAAGATAAAAATAAACGGTGAAAAAACAGCGGCAAAGATACCAAAAGTATCAATGAAGTGCCCACTTGGCCTACCATTTGTATCAAAGCCAAAAAAGTAAAGTGTTAGCAAAAATAAAATAGCACTTAGCCAAGCAAGCGGAGGCCTTCTTTTATAAAGTGAAAATATAAAAAATCCTGCGTAAAATATCAAAAAATCGCCATCTATAAAAAAAGCAAGACAAAAAAATGTTACAAATAAAATTTTATTTTTAATATGGAAAAAGTATATACATAGGAGCGCCAGCATAACGCAAAGCCCAGCATTATTGACGATAAGAGCTGAAGCTAGCGTGCCAGGAAGTAAGATAAAAAGCAATACCGCAATAAGTCTGTCAAACTCTAATTTAATGTAAAATTTGCTTATCTTATACATTAAAATAACGCTTAGAATATGAAATGCAATCATCACAGATCTTAGAGCAAGATCTGTTTGACCAAAAATTTGAACGCTTAATTTTAAAACATGGCTAAGAAAATTTTGTTTGTTAAAAAAAATTTCAGCTTCACTGTAACTTATGCTAAGAGAATTTGCCGTATAAAGTAAAAATATACAATCGATCAAACATATTAAAAATACGCTAAAAGCGACGTGATGTCCAACAAATTCTCTAAATTTATCTAGCAAAAATTTTCCTTAAATATGTATATCCCAAAAAAACTCAATCCAATCGTGAGCCTCTTTTACCTTAAATTCTGGCAAAAGCAGAGCTTTCTCTTTATAAAAGACGGTCGCTATTTTGATATCTAAATTTGGATAACGCTTAAGCAGTTCTCTTTTTATCTCGACCATGCTCTCGCCACTATCGATGATGTCATCGACGAGCAAAATTTTAGTGTATTTGCTAAGATCTGGCACGTTAAAGATATTAATCGTATCAAGCTTGTTTGTATCTTCATAATGGATAGAATTTAGGGTAAATAAATTTCTATTATTAAGCGCAACAGCTAGCGAGTGACCAAGCGTTAGACCGCCTCTTGCCACAGCTAGTATCACCTCTGGATCAAACTCATCCTTTATCTGTTTTGCCATCTTTTTGGCATCAACAGCAAATTCATCATAGCTATAAAATATCATCTTTCATCCTTATCAATGCACTAAAAATACGATAAAACTAATGAGCGCTAGCACGACTACGCCTAAATTTATATCGCTAAATTCTCTCTTTATGAGCTTAACTATGACGTATGACATAAAGCCAAATGCAAGGCCATTTGTGATCGAGTAAGTAAGCGGAATGAGCACGACTATAAAAAACGTCGCAACTGCAATGGCTGGGTCTTTGAAATTTATACTAGCAAGCTCAGCAAACATAAGCACACCAACCATTACAAGGATCGGATAGATGGCATTGCCAGGGATCGCTTTAAAAAGTGGCAACATAAAGAGTGTAAGTATAAATAAAAGTCCGCAAAATACAGCCGTTAGACCAGTTCTACCGCCCTCTTCTACACCGCTAGCACTCTCTACAAACGATGTGGTCGTACTTACGCCTACAAGTGAGCCGGCTGCCGTAGCAATAGCGTCAGCTTCAAGAGTTTTTTCAAGTTTTACGACGCCATCTTTTTTGTTTTCATCAAAAATTCCAGCCCTCGTGCCTACACCAGCTAGTGTGCCTATCGAGTCAAAAAGATCAGTCACAAAAAATGTGATAACAACTGGAAGCAAGGCTAGGCTAAGCGCGCCTTTTATATCAAGCTCTAAAAATATCGGAGAGATAGAAGCTGGGGTTGAGAAAATTTCTGTTGGATGAGGAGCGATACCAAGCACCCAAGCAATCACTGAAGTAGCAAGCACAGCTAGGATAAACGCGCCCTTTATCTTCCACGCCCAAAAGCAAATAACTAAAAATAGTCCCAAAACGCCAAGAAGTACGTTTGGATCTTTGAAATTTCCTATACCAACCAAAACTGCGTCGCTATTTACGATAAAGCCCATTTGTTGAAATGCGACAAAGCTGATAAATGTACCTATGCCAGCACTTATCGCTCTTCGTAGGTCAAGCGGGATGGATCTAATTATCCACATTCTAAAATTTGTAAAAGACAAGACGACAAATATCACGCCGCTTAGAAAAACAACGCCAAGAGCCGTTTGCCAAGGTACTTTCATGCCGATGCAAAGACCAAATGTAAAATAAGCATTAAGCCCCATGCCAACGCTCATCGCAACTGGCGTGTTCGCCCAAAGACCATTTAATATAGTAGAAAATATGGTAATTAGCGCAGTTGCAGTGATTAGTGCCTCATAAGGCATACCAGTTTTGCTCATAATGATCGCATTTACTGGCACGATATACATCATCGCCAAAAACGTTGTAAGTCCCGCTCCAAATTCCTGCTTCACACTTGTTTTATTTTGTGCTAAGTCAAAAAATTTCACTCTAAGCTCCTTTTAGTAAATTTTAAGTTCGTTATATAAACTATCACGCTCAACCGGCGTAAAACCAGATGTCTTTATGAGATCGCAAAATGTCTTTAGTGTAACGCCATTTGCGCTATTTGCGCCAGCTGCACTTTGGATGCTCTCTTTTTCTATCGTGCCATCAAGATCATCAGCGCCAAATTCCTGAGCGATCATCGCTAAATTTAGCGTCGAAGTAGCCCAATAAGCCTTTATGTGCGGAACATTATCTAGCACAAGACGTGAGATCGCCAGAGTCTTTAAAATTTCAGCTGATCCTAGAAATTTCACATCTTTTAAGTAGTTATTTTCTCTTTGATAGACAAGCGGGATAAATGCGTTAAATCCGCCAGTTTCATCTTGCAAGCCCCTAATCCTTAGCATATGATCGATCCTATTTTCACGGCTTTCTATATGACCAAAAAGCATTGTTGCATTGCTTTGTCTGCCTTTATCGTGCCACATTTTGTGGATCTTTAGCCAGTTCTCGCTACTTACCTTGCCTTTGCAAATTTTAGCCCTAATCTCTTCATCAAAAATTTCAGCCCCGCCGCCTGGCATGCTATCGACGCCGTATTCGAGCATCTTTTCTATAACCTCATCGTAGCTTAAGCCGTAGTGTCTTGATAAAAAGTCGATCTCAGCTGCCGTCATCGCCTTTACGTGAAGTTCTGGATGAGCTGCCTTTATCTTTTTAAAAATCTCTAAATACCACTGCCAGCCACTTTTTGCGTTGTGGGCGGAGACAACGTGTATCTCTTTTACGCCGTGGCTCACACTCTCATCAACTATCTTTAAAATTTCTTCATGGCTCATTAAGTATGGATTTGGATTTTTTCTGTGAGCCGAAAATGCGCAAAATTTACAGATGTCAGCACAGATATTTGTTGGATTGATATGGCGATTTACATTAAAAAAGACCTTGTTGCCATGCAGTTTTCTGCGCTTTTTATCGGCAAATTTAGCCAAGGTAAAAAGATCAAGCTCATAAAGCGAAAAAGCCTCTTGCTTGCTTAATCTCTCGCCACTTTCTAGTTTTTGTAATAGATTCATTATTTGTATCGTCCTAAAGCTGAACTTAAGGCTTTATTATAAGCAAATAAAGCTTTGTTTTTGCAAAAATTATGTAACATTTGCCAAGATATTTTTAACAATGGAAACATTAAATGCTGGCTGATAAAAGTACCAAAAATAGCGACAATTATTTAAAAATCAAAGAGAAATTTCTTGATTTTAAGGCAAATTTACCAAAACATTTTCAAAAAAATCAGGGTAGAAATTTTGCAAATTTTTTAGCCAAAGAATATGATGATTTTATAAAATCTTATTTAAATGAAACTATGCGAGAATTTTTTGATGATTTTGTGCCGCAAAATGACAGCTTTGCTTTTAGCGTTCTAGCTACTGGAAAATACGCCCAAACCTTACTTAGCGCAAATAGTGAGCTTGAAATTTTACTAGTTTATAAAAATTTAAAAGGTTACAACATAAAGAATTTCTTAAAAGAATTTAGCGAAATTTTAAGTAGCTCTGGAATAAATTTTTATATAAAAAGCGTTGAGTTAGATGAAATTTTTACAAATTATAAAGACGATCTCAAATTTAAAAGCGAAACATCGCAAGTCCGATATATCTGTGGTTCAAAAAGTCTCTACCGCCTAGTAAAAAGCGAGATCGTAAAATTAAAAGAATTTGATAAAAAAGCCTTTTTAAACTACCATTTAAAGGTATTTTTGCCATTTTCTAGCATCAGCTACTTAGCCCAAGAGCCAAATCTAAAAAGTGGCTTTGGCGGGATAGATGAAATTTATCACCTAAACTGTATACTAAACTGCCTTGATAGCGACATTTCAGTTAGATCACAAGCCCTAAAAGTGATGAATGAAAAAGAGATCGCTAGCTTTAACCTAAATGTAGACTTTTTACTAAGCCTACTAACCACCTTAAATTTGACGCAAAATTCTGATACTTTTAGCGCTTCAAGCGTTGAGATCACGACAAATTTCATGCAAACAAAGTCTAAAAAGCTTCAAGATAACGAAAGCGTTATCAGCCAAAAGATGCTAAGCTCAATGAATAATGTTGCTATTTATTCGAGGTTTATCGTAGCTTCTCTTTGTAGGCCATTTTTTAAAAGCGAGCTAAATTTTGATCAGAGAAAATTTGCAAGGCTAAAAAATGGCTTTTACGAGATAAATGGCGTTATCTACGTACCGCTTCATAAAAAGCCAGCTCTCATTGAAAATCTAATAACCGAGCTTTTAGAACTAAAAGATGTGGATTATAAATTTGATATAAGCGCGATCTTTTACATCAAGCGAGCCATCATCACAAAAAGTGACTTAGAGTGTGCTATAAGCGAGTTTAAAAAGATATTTTTAAGAAAAAATTCCTACGCAATTTTAAAGTCATTGCTAGATGCGCAAATGATACAAATTTTAATAAAACCAATGGAGCATATTAGCCAGCTAGCTCAGTACGACGGCTATCACGAATTTACGGTCGATGAGCATAGTATTTTAAGTGTAAAATTTCTTGAAAATATAAAAGATAAATTCATAAAAAATCTCTATACCGAGCTTTGCTTGGAGGGCAAGACGATGCTAAAGATCGTGACTTTAATGCACGACGTTGGCAAGGGGCTTGGCAAAGACCACGCAAATATCGGCGCAAATATCTTTAGAGCATACGCAAACAAGCTAAATTTAAGCCAAAAAGCCGTAAATATCGGCGTCATCTTGATAAAATACCACACGCTAATGAGCAATGTCTCAAACAGAGAGGACATTTATTCGCAACGCGTTATATTTGCTTTTATCTCAAAGCTTGGCGACAAGCAGGTTTTAAAACTGCTTTACATCCTTAGCTACTGCGTGATAAATGCAACAAATGAGAGACTTTATAACGCCTACACAGCTAAACTTTTAAGAGAGCTTTATGAAATTTCTCTTAGTGCATTTAGCGATGAAAATTTACTAGACGAAGCGACAAGGCGAGTAAAAAAAGAGCAGTCTATAAAACGAAATAGCGAGTTTTTGGCGCTTGAGTCAAGCTTGCAAGAGAAAATTTTTAAAATCACATCAAATCTTGTCTTTATAAAATATAGTGCAAATGAGATCATAAATTTAAGCAAGGTTGCAGATAGCTTAGATGCGACAGAAATTTTTATAAATAACTCTAAAAATTTAAGCATTCAGATCTATACAAAAAAGAGCCTAAATTTAAGTGCCCTGCTCTATGAATTTGCTAAATTTGACTTGGCATACATGGAAATTTTTGAGCTATTTGAGAAAAAATTTTATATCAGACTTGATTTTAACCAAAATGTTAAAAAAGAGGAGCTTGAAATTACTAAAAATTTAGCTCTAAGATCACTAAATAGCGAGGTTTTAAAAGATCCTTTGAAACCAAACATTAACAAAGATGAGATAAACTTCGAGCTAAATCACTCAAAAGATTACGCCAAACTTAGCATCAACGCAAAAGACCAGCGTGGGCTAATGGCTTATGTGATGAGTGTTTTTGATAGGCTTCATTTTCAAGTCACGAGTGCTAGAATCCAAACGGTCAAAAATAGAACAAGAAATCTCTTTTTGATCGAGAAAAACGAGCGACTTGAGAGCAAAGGCGAAGAGATATTAAATTTATTAATAAGTGAGTAAAAAAATGTGTGGAATCGTAGGATACATCGGAGATAAAGAGAAAAAAGAGGTCATTTTAAGCGGTCTAAAAGAGCTTGAGTACCGAGGATATGACAGCGCTGGCATGGCTGTGATGAGTGATGACAAAATCGACTTTTTTAAGGCTGTCGGTAAGCTTGAAAATTTAGCCCTAAAGACAAAGGACTTTACATCAACTGGCTTTGGCGTGGCGATAGGTCACACACGCTGGGCGACGCATGGCAAACCAACTGAGATAAACGCTCATCCGCACCTTGGCGAGCACTCATTTGTCGTTCACAATGGCATCATCGAAAACTATAAAGAGCTTAAAGATGAGCTTGAAGCAAAGGGCGTGAAATTTGTCAGCCAAACCGATACTGAGGTGATCGTGCACCTTTTTGAAGAAATTTTAAAAGAGAAAAAAGATCCATTTAAAGCTTATGAGGCAACTATCGCAAAACTAAGAGGTGCATACGCGACGCTACTTATCACCAAAACTGCGCCTGATAAGATATTTTTTGCAAAAGATGCCGCTCCTATGGCAATAGGAAAGAGTAATGAAAAAGAGCTATATTTTGCTTCATCTGACGCTCCACTTATCGGCAATGCAACAGAGGTGGCATATCTTGATGACAACAATTACGGCTACGTGAGCTTAGACGAGATTGCTGTTTTTAAACACGGCAAAAAGGCGAGCATAACGTTTAATGCTCTGCCAAAAGACAAAAGTTATGCCCAAAAAGAGGGCTATACATTTTTTATGGAGAAAGAAATTTACGAGCAAGGTGCAGTCGTATCTGAAACCATCATGGGCAGGGTTAAAAACCACAAAGTCACCCTTGAAAATTTAGACGATGAATATCTAAAAAGTATCGATGATATCGTGCTTTGTGCGTGTGGTACGAGCTATCATGCGGCACTTGTTGCAAGCTATCTTTTTGAAAGACTTGCTAAAGTTAGAACAAAGGTTGAAGTGGCAAGCGAATTTAGATATAGAAAGCCTTATCTAAACAAGAACTCGCTCTTCATCGTCATCTCACAAAGTGGCGAGACAGCCGATACTCTTGAGGCACTTAGGATAGCAAAAGAGGCTGGGCTTAGAACGCTTGCGATTTGCAACGTCGATAACTCATCTATCGTTAGGCTAGCTGACAATACACTTCTAACTCGTGCTGGCATCGAAAAAGGTGTGGCAAGCACAAAGGCCTTTGCAACGCAGATCATCGTACTTTGGATGCTTGTGCTTCAAATGGCATCAGCAAAAGAGTCTATCAGCAAAAAAGAGCTTGATCACGAGATCAAAACGCTTCTTCACATCCCACAAATTTTAAATATCAATAACTCTCTTCAAGAGAAGCTTCACCGCCTAAGCAAGCATTATTTGCACGGTCATGGCTTCTTCTTTATCGGTAGAGATATCTTCTATCCGCTAGCATTAGAAGGCGCGTTAAAGCTTAAAGAAATTTCATATCTTCACGCCGAGGGCTATCCATCAGGCGAGATGAAACACGGTCCTATCGCGCTTGCAGATGAGAAGCTATTTACGATCGCTTTAATGCCTCAAAATTTGTTATACGAAAAGACAAAGAGCAATGTCGAAGAGCTTGCCGCAAGAGATGCTTACATACTAGCGATAAGCCCACTTGAGTTTGAGCTAAGCGATGACTACGTAAAAACAAGCGCGCAAGATCACTATATGAGCGAATTTTTCGAGATGATGCTTGTACTTCAGCTACTTGCTCTTGAAATTTCTGTTAGACTTGGCAACAACGTCGATATGCCAAGAAATCTCGCAAAAAGCGTGACTGTCGAATAATTTAACTGGCCAGCAAACACTGGCTAGTTAAATTTTATTTGATATTTTGCATTAAAATTTATGAAATATTGTTCTTGCAAGAGCGCAACCCAGCTAAAATTTGTCTAGCTTTAGTTTAAAATTTTATACTTTACTATGACAATAAAAAATGGTGGCATAGATATCATTTTTGATGTGACTAAAAACTTAATGAGTTAAGTAAAAAGAATAAGAATATCACACTTGAGCATTTTAAAATGATGCACAATATTAAAAATCAAAAAGTAGATGTTGTCGATCTTGTTGGCATTTTCTCTTTAAGCGCAAAAGAGATGTTTAATTAAAAGCGTTATATTAAAGCCTTTTTCTAACCCACTAAACTAAAAAATTTAAAGCTCAAGACTCTTAAATTTTATCTTTACCCAGCATCGTTGTCAGCTGTTCTTTGATTCTATCATCAAATTCACTAACGCTTATGACACCCCTACTTTCGCACATCTTGGCATCATTAACATCGCAGTAGTCACTAAGTGCATTTTTGTATCCGCCCCTTATGCAAGCCTCTCTGTCTTCTAAAAATCCAGCCCCACCAAGGATGAGCACTCCAAGATCAAAACCTATCTTAAATTTCGCACTAGCTGAGCTTTTAACCCAGCTTAAAAATATCTCATCGTATCTTAATCCAAGTGCTCCAACGCCATCTGGCACGATTAAGATATCCACACCATAAAGGCTCTCAGCATAAATTTCTGGATGAAGCCTGACGCCAAATTCATCGACAACCTCAGGCTTTAGGGCGTAGGTCTTGATATTAAAATCCTCAAATTTATGTAAAAAATCATAAATTTTGGCAAAGCTTAGTAGATTTAGCTTGTCAAACATCAAAATGCCAACTTTCATACTAGCTCCTTTTAATGAAGTGCCTCATTTAGCTTGATCGCCCTTTTGCTCGCACTTGCAGTGATCTGGCCTGTTTGGCTATTTTGTCTAAAATGAAGTCCATTTAGCCCGCCAAGCTCAAGTGCTTTATAAATTTCAGCTTCAAATTTAAACTCTGGATTTAGCTTAGCTAACTTTTCGCGCTCGCTAGCTGATATATAGACCTTTGTGCCCTCAAGCACCGCTATGCCAGCATCCACGATGCAGTTATCGCCAAGAGGTACGCCTGTGACTGAGTTTGCGCCAAGCAAGCAGTGTTTGCCGATGCTTACAGGATTGCCGTTTGTGCCACTTAGCACGCCAAGTATGCTTGCCCCTCCGCCTACGTCGCTACCCTCGCCAACTACGACAGAGCTGCTAACCCTACCTTCAACCATCACGCCACCAGTTGTACCTGCGTTAAAGTTGATGTAAGCAGCACCAGGCATAACGACTGTGCCAGAATACACGGCAGCTCCCATGCGAACCTTGGCTGAGTCTAAAATTCTCGTGTTATCAGCTGGGATGATATGGCTTAAAAATCTTGGAAATTTATCGACACTAACGATCGCTGGATATTCGCCAAACATCTTTAGAGAAATTTCATTTTCTCTTAGCCATTCAAGCTCAATTGGCGTATTTTGGCTAGTCCATGCAACATTTGGTAACACACCAAAAGCTCCATCAAGCACGATCGTTCTAGGTGCGACTTTGCCAAGCGATATCAAGTAAAGCTTGAGATATACGGCCTCTACGCTAAGTGGTTTTGCATCATCAAACAAAAACACAAGCTTAAATTTATTCTCATTTAGTTCAAGATCGTCATCAAATGCCATTTTTACGGCATGCAAATTTTGTACATTTTTATGAGAGCTTATCTCTTTTTCAAAAACACTAAAGAGCTTGCTAGCTTTTTTCACCACTTTTGGTGTAAGATCAGCTACAAATTCGGAGCCATTAAAATCAACCTTAACATCACATTTTTGCAAGGCATAGATATAAGCAGCTGCGCTTAAAAAGCTCTCGTTGTAATTCACAACAGCAAAAGTCGCTTGCAAAATTTTATCTGTATTTTTTTGTCCACGATCGATCCTAGCGATACCAAAAGCAAGCGGATCTTTGTAACCATCTTTTTTTCTAAATTCTTCAAAAAATTCCTTAAATTCATTTGCATCTTTAAACTCTTTAGACATTTATTCTCCTTTAAATTTTTCTTAGTCTAGCCAAAAATGGCTAAAAATTTTATGATTTTAAGTCCATTAAAATTTTTAAATATTTTTATATTTTTAATAATGATTAATCTTATCATAAAGTAAATTGCAATAAGATTTTGCAAATTTAAAGAAGGAGTTTAAATGTCAAATTTAGCAACAAAACCTAGATTTGCTTTAGCTGCATTGATCGGCCTTATCGCTGGCGTTGTCTCAGCCTTTGTCAAATGGGGAGCGGAATTCCCACTTCCTCCAAGAAGTCCGATGGATATGTTTAACGCTGCTTGCGGGCCAGAAAGTGCTATTAGAGCAGCCGATGCGATCGATTGCTCTAGAAATTTCTTAAATCCGCCTTATGTATTTTTAAGAGATTATTTGGGAGTGGCCGATCCAAATGCCGCTATTTACGAGTTTGCAGGGCATGCGTTTAACTACGTAATGATGACGCATATATTATTTTCGATAGTTTTTGCGGTTGCTTATTGTGTTTTGGCTGAGAAATTTCCAAAGATTACAATATGGCAAGGCTTACTAGTTGGCGTTATCGTAAATATCGCTGTTCACGTGATCGCACTACCTATTTTGGGGCTTACTCCACCACTTTGGACACTTCCTTGGTACGAGCATGTATCTGAATTTGTCGGCCACATGATATGGTTCTGGTCGATAGAGATCATCCGTCACGACTTAAGAGCTAGGGTCACAAAAGAAAAAGATCCAAGTGATTATTGCTGCTGCAACGCATAAATACAAATTTTTGCTGTTTTGGACTAAAACCTAAAACAGCAACCAAATTTATCTCACCGTTTAAAAGTAAAATTTATCCGCGATTAGCACTCCTGGCTAAGCTCTAAATTTTCTAAATACAATGGCTTTTCACCTTCAAAAATCACCCCAATACCGAAAGGTTCGCAAATATCAAGCGCACCCTCAGCAAATCTCATCAGCCACTGCCTATCTTGCACATAAAAGGTGCATTGAGGCGAGCTAAACGGCAGATCGCAAACTGGCACATCAAGCGCTCTAAGCTCGTCCTTGCTCAAAAAGCATTTTTGCTTAAGCTCATCTCGTAAAAACGTAAGCGCATCTTTTATATGCCGGTCAATATCCTGAGCGATACGCTGTGCAAGCAAAATCGTTTTATCGTCCACATCTGTCCCATTTGCCGAGATAAGGCAAAAGAGCACTTGGCCAAAAATTTCGCTTTTTAGCTCTGTCTGGGCATACCAGATAAAGCCATCATCTGTTGTAACTTTTTCAAGTTCGCCAAATTTTAAAGTCATTTTTTATTCTCATTTTTGTGGTTTTGCTACTCTTACGAAAAAGAGCGAAATTTAAGCAGATTTGTAGTGAGCTAAAATTTATCATCTAAAATAGAGATAGCTTGTAAATTTGCCCTTTTAGCATAAAGAAAAAGCTAAATTTACAAGCAAATTTTCAGTTTTTCTCGCTATTTAGAAGCAAAATTTCTCATCAGTACCATTTTGCTTGCGCATAGCTTTAAAGTTAGCAAGATTATCTTTATCTAAAAATAATCTTTCTCTTTTTTATTGCGGGCTTCTAGCTTTTTTATGCCTTTTATAAGGGCTGCTTTTCTATCTTCGTGAGGCGAGCTAAATTCTGGCGAGAACATCGCTTCATAGGCATTTTTCTTAGTCCATTCAAGCGCTTTATCAGCGATATCTTGTTGCTTTTTGATATCGCAAAATGCATAAGGATTGACCACGTCGCCAACAAGCTTCATAAACGCCCCTATCGCAGCCACCACGTCAGTAAATTTCTCGCCCTCCATGTCTATAACGCCTCTTAGCAAGATCGCGCGGTTTTTTGCCGCATAAAACCAAAATACCGCATCATCGCGAAGTCCAAGATCGTATGCGCGAGCTGAAAGAACAAAAAGAGTTATCGGAGAGACCATTTGTGGGGCGTCTTGCACGATCTTTTCAGCCTTTTTTAAAGTCCTCTTCTTTGCCACTTTTTAAAAGCTCATCTATCTTATCATAGACCTTTACGTACTCCACCTTGCCAGCATTTGCTGAGTAGTATGGCGTGACGTAGATGTCGATACTTCTTACTTTGCCATCATTTGCAAAGCCACATACCGCTCCAAAAAGTAGCGCCGTAAGCAGTGATAAAATTTTCATTTTAGTTCCTTGGCTTAAAATTTTTATTATTTTAACTAAAAGCAGTTGAAAAGACTAGGATAAATTTAAGAAAAAGTCCGCAAATTTAAAGCGGACTTCGAAGATTAGTTTTTAAAACTATGAATTGGAGCTGGAATTTGTCCACCACGAGCGATGAAGTCGGCACTTGAGGCCTTATTTATCTTCATCACAGGCGCTCTTCCTAAAAGGCCGCCAAACTCGATCATATCGCCCTCATGGCCTAGAGGTATGATACGAACGGCCGTTGTTTTTTGATTTATAACACCGATAGCCGCCTCATCAGCGATCATCGCAGCTATGCTTTCACTTGGAGCATCCGCAGGTATGGCGATCATATCAAGTCCCACAGAGCATATCGCCGTCATCGCTTCAAGCTTTTCTAAATTTAGCGATCCCGCGCGCACCGCAGCTATCATGCCCTCATCTTCTGAGACCGGGATAAATGCACCGCTTAAGCCGCCAACTTGATTGCACGCCATGACGCCACCTTTTTTGACCGCGTCATTTAGCAAAGCAAGTGCCGCAGTCGTGCCATGCGTACCAACAGCCTCAAGCCCCATCTCCTCAAGCACGCGAGCTACCGAGTCTCCAACGGCTGGTGTTGGAGCAAGAGAGAGATCTACGATACCAAATTTAACCCCAAGGCGCTCGCTCGCCATCTGGCCCACGAGCTGGCCGATACGCGTGATCTTAAACGCCGTCTTTTTCACTGTCTCAGCCACTACGTCAAAACTCTCGCCACGCACCTTTTCAAGAGCTCTTTTTACTACGCCTGGACCAGAAACGCCCACATTTATCACCACATCAGCCTCACCCACGCCATGAAATGCACCGGCCATGAAAGGATTGTCTTCGACTGCGTTTGCAAAGACGACAAGCTTAGCACAACCCATCCGAGATGCTGCCGCCGTCTCTTTTATAATGCGTCCCATATCACGTACCGCGCTCATATTTATGCCAGTTTTCGTTGAGCCGACATTGACACTTGCACATACTTTTGAAGTCTGGGAAAGTGCTTGTGGGATAGAATTTATCAAAATTTCATCGCCCTTTTGATATCCCTTTTGAACTAAAGCTGAAAAACCACCTATAAAATCAATACCAACCTCAATAGCCGCTCTATCAAGCGTCTTTGCGATCATCACGTAGTCTTTTGCATCCGTTGCGGCGCCAATTATCGAGATAGGCGTCACGCTCACTCTTTTATTGACGATTGGTATGCCTAGCTCAGCAGAAATTTCATTGCCCACTTTGACTAGGTCTTTGGCTTTAGTGGTGATTTTTGCGTAAATTTTGTCACAAGCTTTGTTGATGTCAGGATCGATGCAGTCAAGCAAACTAATGCCCATCGTGATCGTTCTGATGTCAAAATTTTGCTCTTCGATCATCGAGATCGTTTCGGTTACGTTTTTGATGTCCATTGTTTTTCCTTAGATTGTATGCATCGCATCAAAGATAGCGGAACTTTGGATATTTATCTTTACTTTTAGGCTCTCTCCAAGCTCGTTAAGTTCTGCTCTTAAAGCCGTAAAGTCTTTATTTTCATCACTTGAAACCACTGCCATCATCGTAAAAAACTCATCTAAAATAGTCTGTGAGATATCATCTATATTTAGCCCTAGCTCGCTAAGCTTTGCTGAGACGCCAGCAACGATGCCGACTCTATCCTTTCCGACTACGGTTACGATCGCTTTCATGTTTTCTCCTGTTAAATTTAAATTTTTGATTTGAAGTGCATTTTGGCTCCAAAATTTAAGCCAAGCATCAAGCAAGGCTAAATTTTGGTAGCCAACTTCAAACTGGCAAATTTTAAAATTTGCTATAAATTTTATCTTTTGTAAATTTTACTTCGAGCAAGCACTCTTGCCGTCATTTACTGGCTGGATCGCTGAGTTATCGGCCCCACCACCGTTATTTATATTTTCTATTATCTCCCAAAGTCTAGCAGCTGCACTCTCGTAGCGTTTTGCAGTGACTGAGTTTGGCTCATAAAAGCTCACTGGCTTGCCACTATCACCACCCACACGCACAGCTGGCTCGATAGGGATTTCAGCTAAAATTTGCGTATTGTAAGCTTTTGCTACCTCTTCAGTCGTACCTTTGCCAAAGATGTCATACTCTTTGCCGTTATCAGGGCAGATAAAGCCACTCATATTTTCAATCACACCTGCGATTGGGATGTGAAGTTTCTCAAACATATCAAGTGCACGCTTGCTATCGTCAAGCGCTACCACTTGAGGCGTTGTGACGCAGACACCTGCAGTTACTGGTACGCTTTGAGCTAGAGTTAGCTGTGCGTCACCCGTTCCTGGAGGCATGTCAAGAAACAATACATCAAGCTCGCTCCAAAGCACGTCTTTTAGTAGCTGCTCGATCGCTTTCATTATCATCGAGCCACGCCAGATAAGGCTCATGCCCTCTTCCATCAAAACGCCCATACTCATCATCTCCACGCCATGGCTAAGTATCGGCTTTAGCTTGTTGCCAACGACTTGTGGCTGGGTATTTACTTCGCCAAGCATCCTTGGGATGTTTGGTCCGTAGATGTCAGCGTCTAAGATGCCCACTTTTTTGCCTAGTTTTGCCATTGAGATGGCTAAATTTAGCGTCGTGGTTGATTTACCAACGCCGCCTTTGCCAGAGCTTACCATTACGAAATTTTTAACTTGTGGCGCGATATTTTTGCCACTTTGAGTGTTACTTTTCTCCTCAGGTATCTTTGGCTGGATCA
This sequence comes from Campylobacter concisus, assembly GCF_001891085.1. Taxonomy (NCBI): domain Bacteria; kingdom Pseudomonadati; phylum Campylobacterota; class Epsilonproteobacteria; order Campylobacterales; family Campylobacteraceae; genus Campylobacter; species Campylobacter concisus. The sequence goes on along the minus strand of NZ_JXUP01000005.1, from coordinate 111,257 downwards.
AATTTAGCACGTACTCGTTTGAGCCCATGACACGTTTGATATCCGTTTTTAGCTCGTTTGCCACATCAGGATTTGAGCTAACGATCTCGACTTCGATTAAGATTTTCTCGCCGATTTCTACGTTTTTTACAAAGCCAAAGCTAACTATATCCTTCTCAAATCCCGGATATATGACGCCTCTTAGCCTATTTAAGACCTCTTCTTTATTTAACATTTTTCTCCTTTTTCTAGATCTTTTGAAATTTTATATGCACAAAATTTTGGTCCGCACATCGAACAAAAATGAGCGCTCTTAAACGCATCTTCTGGCAAGCTCTCATCGTGAAGCTCTCTAGCCTTTTTTGGATCAAAGCTAAGCTCAAACTGCTTGTTCCAGTCAAATGCATACCTCGCGTCACTCATCGCATGGTCTTTTTCGATAGCTCCTGCCTTGCCAAGTGCGACGTCTGCGGCATGAGCTGCTATCTTGTGAGCTACGATGCCCTCTCTTACGTCATTTTCATTTGGCAAACCAAGGTGCTCTTTTTGCGTCACGTAGCAAAGCATGCTAGCGCCGTGATATGCTGCCATCGTACCACCAATCGCTGAGGTTATGTGATCGTATCCTGCGCCGATGTCTGAGACAAGCGGTCCAAGCACGTAAAATGGGGCGTCATGGCAGAGCTCTTGTTCGATTTTCATATTATACTCAATTTGACTTAATGGCACATGACCAGGGCCCTCTATCATCACCTGCACATCTTTTTGCCATGCACGAAGTGTAAGCTCTCCAAGCACCTTTAGCTCGCTAAGCTGTGCCTCATCTGTCGCGTCATAAAGGCAGCCTGGGCGAAGTCCGTCGCCAAGCGAGAGCGAGACGTCATATTTAGCGCAAATTTCTAAAATTTGATCAAAAATTTCATAAAATGGATTTTGCCTATTTAGCTTTGACATGTAGCTCGCACTCAAACTGCCACCGCGGCTAACTATGCCCATTTTACGCTTTTTAACAAGGGGCAAAAACTCACGCAAAAAGCCAGCGTGTATCGTAAAGTAACTAACCCCTTGCCTTGCTTGCTTTTCAAGTATCTCTAAAATGAGCTCATTTGTGATATTGGTAACCTCTTTTGCCTCTTTTAAAATTTCATACATAGGCACTGTGCCAATTGGCACACTTGAGTGCTCAATGATCGCACTTCTAATAGCGTCTAAATCACCGTCCGTGCTTAGATCCATAACCGTATCAGCGCCAAATTCTAGGCAAATTTCAAGCTTTCTAAGCTCAGCGCAAATATCGCTACTTAGGCTTGAGTTGCCGATATTTGCATTGATTTTTGTCTTTAGCTTTCTGCCTATGCCCATTGGCTTTAAATTTTTATGATTTATATTTGATGGGATGATGATGCTACCTTTTGCAACCCCATCCATCACCAAATTTTCACTAAGCCCTTCGATCCTTGCCACATAGCTCATCTCTTGCGTTATCTCGCCGCGCCTAGCATAATACATCTGCGTCTTATCTCTCATATAAGGCCTTTTTTGATTTTTAAAAACCTCATTTTAGTCCTTTTTTGATTTAAACTAACTAAATAAGCTTTTAAAAATTTACTTTTTTAAAAAGAAATTTTGAAGTTTTGAGATGTATAATTCTGTAACAATTTTCAAAGGAGTTATCTTGCTTGATATATCACTTATAATGCTTGGAGCAGGAAATTCTAGCCGTTTTGAGCTACCAGTAAAGAAGCAATGGCTTCGAATAGGAAGCGATCCACTTTGGCTATTTGCTACTAAAAATTTGAGTAACTTTTACACATTTAAAGAGATAATTGTCGTTAGCAAAGAGTGCAAATATATGTCAAAATTTGCTCCAAATTACAAATTTGTTGATGGCGGCGAAACCAGACAAGATAGCCTAAAAAACGCACTTGAGCTAGTAAATAGCGAATTTGTCCTAGTTAGCGACATCGCTCGCCCTTGTATCTCAAGCGAGCTCTTTCATAAGATCATCGAGGCAGCAAGTCAGGCTGATTGTGTAGTTCCAGCGCTAAAAATCGCAGACACCGCTTATCTTGGCGAAAACGCTATCGATAGAGAAAAGGTAAAACTTATCCAAACACCACAACTCTCTCGCACAGCACTTCTTAAAAAAGCTCTTAGCGGCGGTGAAATTTACACAGATGATAGCTCGGCTATGAGAGCCATTGGCGCAAGCGTATGGCAAATTTTAGGTGATGAGATGGCAAGAAAGATCACTTACAAAGAGGATCTTGCCAAAATTTCTACTTTAAAAGAGCCAGAAAATGAAGTCTTTGTGGGAAATGGCTTTGATGTGCATGAGTTTGAAAAGGGTCGTCCTTTGATTCTTTGCGGCGAGAAGATCGACTATGAGTTTGGGCTAAAAGCTCACAGTGACGGCGACGTGGCGCTTCATGCGCTAACTGACGCTATCTTGGGAGCTGCTGGACTTGGCGATATAGGCGAGCTTTTTCCTGATACGGATGCTAAATTTAAAGATATTAGCTCCATTTACTTGCTTGAGGAAGCTTACAAAAGGGTGCAAAGTGTGGGCTTTGTGCTAACAAACGCTGATATCACGATAATGGCACAAAAACCAAAAATTTCAAAACTAAAGTCAAAAATGGAGGCAAACATAGCAAAAGCTCTAAATTTAAGCCAGAGCCGCATAAATGTAAAGGCAACGACTACTGAAGGGCTTGGCTTTGTCGGCAGATGCGAAGGGATCGCCGTAATGGCAAGTGCAAGCCTTAAATTTTACGACTGGAAGCAAATATGAAAATTTTAATAGTAGAAAATGAAATTTACCTAGCTGGCTCGATGGCTAGTAAACTAGCTGATTTTGGCTACGACTGCGAGATCGCTAAAAGCGTAAAAGAGGCATTGAAGTTTGAAAATTTTGATGTAGTGTTACTTTCTACCACACTTCCAGGGCAGGACTTCTACCCAGTCATAGAAAAATTTAAAAGCTCTATCATCATTTTATTAATCGCTTATATCAACAGTGACACTGTGCTAAAACCGATTCAGGCAGGTGCGGTTGATTACATCCAAAAGCCATTTATGATAGAAGAGCTAGTTAGAAAGATAAAGCATTTTGAGGAATTTAGAAATTTCAAAAACGAGATCAAAAATTACGAAAGCTATGTAAATTACGCTTTAAAAGAGTATGAAATTTCTAGCTTTGAGGCAAAAAAGATAAAATTTCCACTGCTTTTAAAATCAAGTAAAAGCGGATACAGCGATAAATTTATATTTAGCTACGTAAAAGCTTGCAAATTACCATTTTTATTTTTAGGCAAAGCCTGTTTCTCTGAGCTTGAAAAGGCACTAGCCAAAAATGGTGATGAGCTAATCTATATGACAAATTTAGAGGAGCTAAAACAAGAAGAAAAAGAGAAAATTTTAGAAATTTGCAAAAAGAAAAAGGTCGCAATCTCAACTAGCGATTTTGCACAAAAAGCACCATTTGACGAGCTTGAACTTTCAGGACGCGATAAAAATTTTAATATCGATGAGATCGTTACGATCGATGAATATATAAAGTACATAATCGTTAATTATCAAGATAAATTCCCTGACACAGAACTTAGCAAGAAGCTTGGAATTTCTAGAAAATCACTTTGGGAAAAGAGAAAGAAATATGACGTCAGCAAGAAAAAATAGTGAAATTTCAATCAATACCGAAGTTTTTGGTGCTTTGGAGCTAATAAAAAATAAGATTCTCTCAGATTACGACTCGCTGATGGACGATGAACAGATAAAAGAGGTGAGCAAAAAAGGCTATTTTAATGGCGAGCCGATGCCGTATTCTTTTGGATTTGCTCCATTTGGCGAGCTAAATCAAAATATTGCTAGCAAGCTTACTCCTGGACAAAAGGTAAATCTAAGTCTTGATGGTAAGATCGTTGGACACATTAATGTTGCTAAAGTCTTTAAATTTGACGAGAATATGAGGGCTAAAATATATTTTTAGCAAACGAAGCTAGCAATGATAAAGAGCTAAATTTAGGTAAATATGGCATTAGTGGCGAATTTGAGCTTTATGATGAAAGTATGCAAATAAGCAAAAATGCACTAAATGATCTAATAAAAGAAGATGGCGCTAAAAAGATAACGGCGGTCTTTTTAACGGCTGATCCATTTAATAGAGCTCACGAGCGCCTTGTTAGAATGACTATTGACAAGGCTGATTTAGTAATCATTTTTTTAATAAGAACACGCGAAGAAAAGCACGTTGATTACGAGATTAGAAAGCAAGTACTAGATTATTTTATACAAAATTATTTACCGATAAAAAAAGTCTTTGTCTTTGCTCTAAAAAATACAACTCTTTTTAGCTCACATGCAAACCCAACACTTGAGTGTATCGCTGCTTCAAGATTTGGAGCAAATAAGCTAGTCATCGGACAAAACCACTCAGGAATTGGAATGTTTTTTGATCACAATGAAGCTCATACGATTCTTGATATTTATAAAAACGACCTAAATTTAGAGGTAATCGTGCTGCCAGAGCTAGTTTATTGCAATAAATGCAAGACACTAGTTAGTACCAAAAGTTGCCCGCACGGACAACATCATCAGATCAAATATCACCCAGATGTTATCAAAGAGCTACTATTTAACGGCATTATGCCACCAGCCATTCTTGTGAGGCCAGAAATTTCTGCACTAGTTTTAAGCAAACTCTTTACAAATCGCTTCAAAGACGTGCAAAAGCTTTGCGATGATCTTTTTGTAAATTCAGGACTACTTGAAAACAAAAATGACCGTGACTTTTACGAAGAGCTTATGAAGCTTTATCAAACATCATCTATGACTTAAGGAAATTTATGCAAAGACTATTTTTAACTTTTTTTGGATTTGGACTTTTGCCAAAAGCACCTGGCACTTGGGGTTCTATCGCTGGCGCTGTAGTAGCTTATTTTGTGCTTTATTTTTTATCATCAACCACACTTTTTCTAGCTAGCATTTTGCTATTTTTGGTAAGCATTAGCGTTATTGATGATTTTGAAAAAAAGGTAAATTCTCACGATGAAAGTTTTATCGTTATAGACGAAGTTGCTGGAGTTTGGCTTGCTATTGCCATTAGCGGAACTACGATCTCTCAGCTAATACTCTCACTTGTACTTTTTAGAGTGCTTGATATTAAAAAGCCTTCGATAATAGGCAGGATCGACCGCAATGTAAAAGGTGGCCTTGGCGTAATGGGCGATGATATAGTAGCTGGCTTTTTTGCTGGAATAATTAGCGCAATAATATACGGGGCTGCTATAAAATTTGGCATAACTTTGCCGTAAAAATATAGATTTTTGGCAAAGTTATATAGGCTTAAATATCTTTTATATAAATTTCAAGCAAGTCCTAGCTCATTTAAAACAGAACTTAAATTAACCGAGCTACTACTCTTACTATTAAGATTTTTTTGCTTCTCTAGTAGAGCTTGATTAGCAAGTGCTACATTTAGCTCTTTGCGATAATCGCTCAAAATTTTATCCATTATCTTAAGCAGCTCATTCTTTTGATCCTGTGTTTTTGCGGGATCATCTATGCCTAGAAGTTCAGTTAGCTCCTTTTTCTTTTGGGCTATTTTCTCTTCTATCTTGTTAGAATTTAACTCGCTTATAAAACCAACTGCGCCGATTTCAGTAAGCCTTTTTTTAAACTGTTCAATCTTATCTGAAATTTTTGCATCGCTTGCGATTTTATCCATAGCAAGGTTTAAAATTTCATCAAAACTATTTTTTTTATCCTTAGTTTTGCTTGAGCCTGATTGCAATAGATAATCGATTATGTCGTTATTTTGTACCTTCATATATCTCCTTTTTACTGTATTGAGATATATTTTATAAGCAAGATTTATTCCTAAAAGTTAATCTCTTTGGCTGTTTTTGCTTTTTGTAAGATAAAACTAGCAAACTCATCACTAAAATTTGGGCACCAAACAACCTTGTAGAAGCTAAAATTTAGCTCTTTTGCGATCTTTGCATACTCAATAACTAGCTCAAAAATGGTCTCAGAGTTATCTATACAAAAAGAGAGCGGATAGATAAGAGCCTTTTTACTCTTGCACTTTGCCAAAATTTCATTTAGTGAGGGCTCTAGCCATTTTACAGGGCCAAGGCGCGATTGGTAGGCTAAATTTATCCCTTTGAAGTTTAATCCGCTATCTTTTATCATTTTGCTTAGAATTTGCACATGCTCATTTATATGTTTTTCGTAGACATCACCTTTATCGATAATTTTTTGAGGCAACGAATGAGCTGAAAAGATAAGCTCCACATCGCTTATATCTATATTATTTATGGCTTCATTTATGTGCGAGATTATGATTTTATTATAAATTTCATCATCGTAAAATGGCCCGCAAAGCAAAATTTTAGCCTTTATCTCTAGCTCATCTTTTGCTTTTTTAAAATCATCTAAACTCGAAGTTATCGTAGTTTGTGAATGATGAGGATAAAGTGGCAAAAGCACTATCTCATCAAAATTTTCGTATTTTTTAAGCACATCTTTTGCAAATGGTGAAGTATAGTTCATCGCAAAATCAACTGCATCAAACTCATTTTGTAAGCTTGAAATTCTATCGCAAAGCTTAGCTGTAAGCTCGCAAATAGGCGATTTGCCACCTATTTGTTCGTAGTTATGCTTAGCTATTTTTAGCCTACCTTTTGTGATCATAAAAGCTACAAATTTTCTTAAAAATTTATTCTTTATGCCCAAAATATAAGGGTCATTAAACATATTTTTTAGAAAAATTTCTACATCAGCAAGGCTATTTGCCCCACCCATATTTAAAAGCAAAAGTGCCTTTTTCATCAAAACAACTCCTTAATTTTTATCGCATCATCAATGTTTGAAAGTTCGATGTTTTCGCCGCTTTGACAAAGGTTATAAAAGGCATCATATTGGGCTTTTATTTCATTGTTTAAAGGATCGGTTTTTAAATTCATCTGACCATTTTCATTTACTCTGTGAAGTTTGTAATCAATAAGATCGCCAAAATAAACACCTTCTTTGGTATTTACTTCTATTTTAAAACGCTCTAAAGAGCCACAAAAAGAATCAGTAATACTCACCAAAATTTGATTTTTCATTTTAATGTTTATTCCAACATTGTCGCATATTTTGGTATTTGTTTTATTTGCTTGAGTATAAAAAAAGCTGCAAATTTCACTATCTACTAAATTTTTCGCAAGGTCTATATCGCAAAGTGAAAGCTCATTTATAATATTTCCTTTGCAAAGTGGTCTAAAATGCGCAATTGAAATGCTATAAATTTCTTCTTCTTTTAAAAGTGCCTTTTTTAATGAAACGATGGTCGGATTAAAGCGCTCATCTACGCCGGTGCAAACTCTTACTTTATTTACCACTGAGGCATATTTTATCTCTTTTAGCTCACTCACGCTTTTAAATATCGGTCTTGAAATCAAGATATTTTGGCAATATTTTGCACACTGACAAAAGGCCTCTACGATCTCATGTTGAGGCAAACAAAGTACGACAGCTTGTGGCTGGGCTACTTCTATAAATTTCTTAAACTCATCAAAAAACGGAGCTCTGCAAGCATCATCTCTATTTTCTTTATCAAAAACTCCACAAACTTCAAATTTGTCAGAACGCCTCAGCTCCATATAGTGCCGCTTGCCAACCAGATTGTATCCAACAATGCCAATTCTGAGTTTCACTAAAGACCTTTTAGTTATAAATTTTTAGGCTATTTTAATTGCAAATCGCTTTTAAACAAATAAATTTATAAAATATATTAAGCAAAAATTAATTTTGTGCTTTTTTATAAATTTACAAACGATTTTTAGCTAAAATCGAGCAAAATTTAAAACTAACGAGGATAAAAATGCAAAATTTAGATATAAGAAAGGCATATCTTGATTTTTTCAAATCAAAAGGTCACGAAGTCGTAGCTTCTGCACCACTCGTGCCAAACGATGCAACACTACTTTTCACAAACGCTGGCATGGTGCCGTTTAAGAGCATTTTCACAGGCGAAGTGCCACGCCCAACACCACCTATTCGCACTAGCTGTCAGACCTGCATAAGAGCTGGTGGTAAGCACAACGACCTTGATAACGTCGGCTACACAGCGCGCCACCACACATTTTTTGAGATGCTAGGAAATTTTAGTTTTGGCGAATACTTCAAAAAAGAGGCGATCGCTTACGCTTGGGAATTTGTAACAGAAGTACTAAAATTACCAAAAGATAAGCTTTATGTAACCGTTCACGAAAGTGACGATGAGGCGTTTGAAATTTGGAGCACTCACATCGCAAAAGAGAGAATTTACCGCTTTGGCGATCACGATAACTTCTGGCAAATGGGAGATACTGGACCATGTGGCCCTTGCAGTGAAATTTTTTACGATCAAGGTGCTGAGCACTTTAATACGCCTGAAGATTACATGGGCGGCGATGGCGATAGATTTTTAGAGATCTGGAACCTTGTTTTCATGCAGTATGAAAGAAGTGCGGACGGCAAGCTAAGCCCACTTCCAAAGCCAAGCATTGATACTGGCATGGGACTTGAGCGCGTTACTGCTATCTTGCAAGGTAAATTTAGCAACTACGACAGCACACTTTTTATGCCACTAATTAGCGAAGTAGCAAAACTTTGTGGCAAGCCATACGTCTATGAAAGTGGCGCTAGCTACCGCGTCATAAGCGATCACATCCGCTCGGTTACATTTTTGCTAGCTCAAGGTACAACATTTGACAAAGAAGGCCGTGGCTACGTGCTTCGCCGCATCTTACGCCGTGCGATCCGCCATGGATACTTGCTAGGTATAAAAGAGCCATTTATGTATAAGCTTGTCGATAAAGTTTGCGAGCTAATGGGCGAGCACTACACCTATCTAAATGAGAAAAAAGCGGCTGTAAAAGAGCAGATAAAGCTTGAAGAAGAGAGATTTTTAGCCACGATCGCGAGTGGCTTAGAACTATTTGAGAGCGAGCTTAAAAATACAAAAGAAATTTTTAGCGGAGAGGCTGCGTTTAAGCTTTATGACACATTTGGCTTTCCACTTGATCTAACAGCTGATATGCTTAGAGAAAAGGGCTTAAAAGTCGATGAGGCAAGGTTTGATGAGCTTATGAGCGAGCAAAAAGCACGTGCAAAAGCTGCTTGGAAAGGCAGTGGCGACAAGAGTGCGAAGGGCGATTTTAAAGAGCTACTTGAAAAATTTGGCGAGAATAAATTTATAGGCTACGAAGAGCTTAAGAGCAAAAGCAAAATTTTAGCCCTGCTTGATGAAGAATTTAAAAATGTAGATAGTTTAGACGCTGGCAAAGAGGGCTGGGTGATGTTTGATGTCACTCCATTTTACGCTCAAAGTGGCGGCCAGTGCGGCGATAGCGGTAAGATAGTGGGCAAAGCAAATGTGCTTGATACGCAAAAATTTCATGGACTAAATTTATCTTTAGTAAAAACTAATGCAGCGCTAAAAGTTGATGACGAAGTAGAGCTTGAAGTTGGCAGTGATAGAGCCCAGATCGCACGTCACCACAGCGCCACACACTTGCTTCATGCAGCCCTTAGAAACGTGCTTGGCACGCACATCGCTCAAGCTGGCTCAAATGTCGAGGCAGATAGGCTAAGGTTTGACTTCTCACATCCAAAGGCACTTACTAGCGAAGAAATTTCAAAGATCGAAAATTTGGTAAATGAGTGGATACTAAATGGTGCTAACTCAAAAACAGAACTTATGAAACTCGAAGATGCTAAGAATAGCGGAGCTATCGCACTATTTAATGAAAAATACGCTGATGATGTGAGAGTCGTTAGCTTTGGCGATGTCAGCAAAGAGCTTTGTGGCGGTACACACGTTAAAAATATAGATGAGATCGGATCGTTTTTCATCACAAAAGAGAGTGGCGTAAGCGCTGGCGTTAGGCGTATAGAGGCTGTTTGCTCAAGGACTGCGCTAAATTTAGCAAGGTCATTTAGAGCTGAGCTTGATGAGCTAAAAGATGAACTAAAAAGCACCGAGCCACTAAATGCCGTCAAAAAGCTAAAAAGCGAGCTAAAAACGCTAAAAGATAAGCTAAAAAATGCTAAAAATTCTCACGCCCTAGCCTTTTTAAACGTAAATGAGACCAAACTTTGCGTAGCAAGCATCGATGGTGGCGACATAAAAACTTTGATAGATGAGTTTAAAAACGAGCACGAAAAGGCTGCGATCTTACTAGTGCAAGTCGATGAAGAGGGTAAAATTTCTCTTGCAGCTGGCGTGAAAAATGCCCCTATAAAAGCTGGTGCTTGGGTAAAATTTGCAGCACAAATCCTTGGCGGCAATGGCGGCGGAAAAGAAGACTTTGCAACAGCTGGCGGCAAAAATGCTCTAGCCATTGAAGACGCCATAAAGAGCTCACTTGAGTATGCAAGGCAAGCTTTAGAAAAATGAGTCATTACGATATAGCTTTTATAAAATTTGACCAAGTAGTACTATTTTTGCATGTATGCTTTGTAGCTCTTTTTGTGGGGCTACAAGCCGGTCTTGTACTTGTTGGAAGCTACTTTATAAAAAATAAATTTGAAGACAAGGAACGCTATCACATCTTACTTCACATTATAAGGCGCTTTGGCATTGCGATTTTCATACTAATCCTTTGCGTGATAGCGACAAGTGTGGTTATAATTTTTGGATTTTATGATGCAAATTTGACAAATCCTATGGCAAGTGCAATGGTGGCAACAAAATGCGCAATAGAACTATTTTTGCTATTAAATTTATGCTATATATTTTATAGATACAAAAAGGCCTTAAAAGCACTAAGATCGCATGAAATGATCGAGCTAAACGAGAGTTTGATCGTTATAATTTATTACTTCACACCACTAAATTTATTAGCTTCGCTAGCAGCTATTTATCTTGGTATAAGCTATAAGGTATTTTTATGATAACACTCGCTTCAAGCTCACCAACAAGGGCAAATTTATTAAAAGATGCTGGCATAAATTTCACTCAAATTTCTTTCCAGTTTGACGAGAGCAAGATAGAAAAAAATGTAAAGCCTGAAATTTATGTCCAAAACGTCGTAAAAGCCAAAAAAGAGCAATTTTTAAAAGAAAATATAGCTCTTAAAAATTTACTCTTTGCAGATAGCTGTGTGGCGTGTGGAGATAAAATTTTAGGTAAAGCAAAGGATGAAAAAGAAGCGATTACCATGCTAAATTTACAAAGTGGCAACGAATGCAGCGTCTATACAGCGATGATATTTTTAGGCGAATTTGAGCTTATAAACGTAAGCAAAACTACGTATAAATTTAAAAAATTTGACGAACATGACCTTAATGAATACATAAAAAATAATGAGTGGCAAGGCAAGGCTGGAGCCATGACGATAGAAAATTTTAATAAAAAATATATCATCTCCCAGTACGGCGAAACTAGCACGGCCATGGGACTAAATTTAAAAATATTAAAGGCATTTTTATGAAATATATCTTGGCATTTATCTTTATAGTTGCCATTTCGCTTGGCGGAGCATTTTTATATTTTTACTCACAAGTTAGATTTGATGCTTACGCTATTATTGATTATAAACCAAAGCTTACAACGCAAATTTTTGATAGAAATAACGAACTCATCGCGAATATCTTTGAAGAAAATAGAATTTACGTAAAGTATAACGACATCCCGCCGCGTGTCATCGAAGCACTCGTAGCTATCGAGGATACGAGCTACTTTGAGCATGGTGGCATAAACGTAGAAGCCATGGCAAGGGCTGCCATAAAAGATATTAAAGCTAGAAAGCTAGTCGAGGGAGCTTCAACACTAACACAACAGCTCATTAAAAATTTGGCTCTAAGCCGTGAGAAGAAATTTACAAGAAAGATAAAAGAGATCGTGCTTGCTATAAAGCTTGAAAGCGAGCTTAGCAAAGAAGATATCATCGAAAGATACCTAAATCACGTCTATTTTGGACATGGCTACTACGGCATAAAAACAGCAGCTGAAGGATATTTTAGAAAAGAGCTAAATGAGCTAAGCATAAAAGAAGTTGCTATGTTGGTTGGCTTGCCAAAAGCGCCAAGTACCTATGATCCTACAAAGCACCTTGACCTATCACTTAGCCGTGCAAATAGAGTACTTGAGAGAATGTATAGTATCGGCTGGATAAATGAGGATGAGTACCGCAAGGGTGTGCTTGAAGAGCCAGCGGTCTTTGATGATACACTCACAAGAAATAAAGCTCCTTACGTAGTCGATGAGATAATAAAAGAGGCTTCAAAGAAATTTGACGATATAAAAACTGGTGGCTATAAAATACAAAGCACAGTTGATCTAAATGTCCAAAAGATCGCTCAAGAAGCTCTAGTCTATGGCTACAATGAAATTTTAAAGCGCGATAAAAAAGCAAATGCAGAAATTCTAAATGGAGCTATAGTGGTTACTCATCCACAAAGCGGTCAAATTTTGGCACTAATTGGTGGTATTGACTACGCAAAAAGCAGTTATAACCGTGCCACTCAAAGCAAGCGCCAGCCAGGATCTAGCTTTAAGCCATTTATCTATCAAATAGCACTTGATAGTGGCTACTCAGTCGTCTCTCAAGTGGCTGATATCGCCAGGACATTTGACATGGGAAATGGCAAAGAGTGGACGCCAAAGAATTATAGTGGCGGTTTTCAAGGCTATATCACTATAAAATCAGCCATAACCCAGTCGCGTAACCTCGCAACCATAAATTTGCTAAACGATCTTGGCCTTAGCTCGGTTCGTAAACAGCTTACGGATATGGGCTTTAACGATATCCCAGAAAATTTATCTATCGCACTTGGAAGTTTTGGGATTTCGCCACTTGATTTTGCAAAATTTTACTCGATGTTTCCAAACGATGGCGAAGTGGTCGAGCCTACGCTCATTAAGCATATAGAAAATAGCTTTGGTGCGTCGATGGACTATGAGCCACAAAGAAAGCAAGTGCTAAAACCAGAACAAGCATTTTTGATGACGACACTTCTTCAAAATGTCGTAAATAACGGCACTGGACGCAACGCAAAAATAAATGGCATCCAAATAGCAGGCAAAACCGGCACAACAAATAATAACATCGATGCTTGGTTTTGTGGTTACTCACCTGATATCGAAGCGATAATCTGGTACGGAAATGACGACAACAGCCCTATGAAAAAGATTGAAGGCGGCGGCAGGACAGCAGCACCTGTGTTTAAGAAATTTATGGAAGGCTACATTAAGCTTTATCCTACTTTAAGACGTGCATTTGAGCAGCCAGATGGTGTTTATAAAGGCTATTATGGTGGCAGTGACGAATACTACACAAACGACTCGCCACTACCTCAAAATATACCGGCAAATGACATCATACAAGATCAAGAAAATGATGGATTATTGTTTTAGGAAGATAAGATGAGGATTAAAATTTTACTTTGTTTGGTAGTTGCAAGTATTGCATATGGCGCTAATCTAAATACGGCCAGCAAAAACGAGTTAATGGGGCTTGGGCTAAGTAAAGGCCAGGCGTTAAACATTATAAAATATAGAAAAGCCCATAAATTTAAAAGCATCGATGAACTTGAAAAAGTCCAAGGTATTGGCTTTAACGATATGCAAAAAGTTAAGGCAAAACTTAGCATAAAAGAGAATGCGAAAGTCAAAAAAGCTGAAGCAAAAAAATCCAAAGGCAAGAAAAAATAATCTTATTTTTTATTTGAAATTTCTAGCCATTTACATTTGAGTCCTATTATTATGGCTTTTTACAAAGGCTGAAAAGATGCTAAATATTAATAAATTTAAAAGTATCAGTTTTTTAAAGTTTCTGATTTTATTTACTGCTTACATGTTTTTTATAAATTATATATTTTTATACAAAGGCGTTCTTTCAGGCTTTCTACAAAATAATCAACTATCTTTTTCTATATTCTTTTTTCTTATATTTGCAATTGTCTTTATCTTAGTTTTCGCTAGTATTTTTTGTATTTTATTTTTACCTTTTTTGCTAAAGCCAGTTGCAATTATTTTGATTTTAGCAAGTGGTATATCTGCTTACTTTATGCAAGCATATGGTGTTATTATAGATAAAGATATGTTATTAAACGTCCTACACACCGACACCAAAGAAGCCTTTAGTTACTTTAGCACAGGTTTAGTTTTTTGGATAATTTTTACAACCATCTTACCTTGTGCATATGTGGTATTTGTAAAAATTAACTATGGTAGTTTCAAAAGCGAGTTTAAATCAAGAGTAAAAATTATCTCATTTTCTATAGTTGTGATAGCTATCATATTTTCATTAACGTCTAAAATTTTTATACCATTTTTTAGAGAACACTCGAATTTAAGAACCGCATTGCTCCCATACTATCCCATCTACTCGGCTGCAAAGCTAGTAAAATCGCTCATACAAAAACCACTACCTTTTACCTATGTAGCAGATGATGCGGTACTAGCTGATGATAAAAAGAAAATTTTAGTTTTGATAGTTGGCGAGACGCAAAGAAGCAGAAACTACTCACTAAATGGCTACACCAAAAATGATACGAATAAATTTACTAAACAAAAAGATGTGGTAAGTTTTACAAATTTCTACTCATGTGGAACAGCCACAGAAACTAGTGTGCCTTGCCTATTTTCAGACTTAAAGCGAGAAAATTTTAGCAACCGCGAAGCAAAAGCTCGTGAAAATTTAGTTGATATCATCAATAAACTTGGCATAAAGACATACTTTTTTGGCAACAATAGTGGAGGTTGCAAGGGTGTTTGCGATAATCTTGATCAAAACCATACTTCAGATCATAGAGCAGAAGGCTTTGATGAAGTGATATTTGATGAGGCCAAAAAGGTCATAGAAGATACAAATTCTACTACCTTTATCGTGTTACACCTACAAGGCTCACACGGCCCTATCTACTACAAAGGCTACCCAAGTAAATTTAAAAAATTCACTCCAACTTGCGATACTGCCGAGCTAAATAAATGCACACCAGATGAGATAGCAAATACCTACGACAACACCATTTTATATGAGGACTATCTACAAAGTGAGCTAATAAACGCTCTTGAAGTAAGAAAAGATGAATTTGAAGTCACTATGTTCTTTTTCTCAGATCACGGAGAGAGCCTAGGTGAAAACGGTATATATTTACATGGTCTGCCTTACTCCATCGCTCCAGACGAGCAAAAACACATCCCAGCCATCGTCTTTTCAAGCGATAGCGAACTTTTAAAAAGGCTAAAAACTAGAAAAGATGAGAGCCTTTCGCATGATTTTATATTTAGCTCAGTTCTTGGATATTTTGGGGTAAAAACTAAGGCCTATGAGCCAGAATTTGATATCTTTAGGCAGTAAATTTAAAGCCAGCCTAGGCAAGAGCCTGAAGCTGGCGTAAATTTAAAAGCTGATCTCTTTTATATCAGCTACTTTTAGTATCTCACTATAAATTTGACCGATGACCGCGATGCGATTATTTCGTACTTTCTCGTTTTCAACGTTTATCATAACTTTGTCAAAAAACTCATCGATCTGTGGTTTTAATGCAAATAGCGCCTTTAGCCTTGGCTCATACGCTAGGCTCTTATCGACTGCATTAAATGCATCATTTAGGGCTTTTTCAGCATCTATCTCAAAGAGGTTCTCATCAACCTTGCTAAATTTATCATCTTTTATGATGTTTGCAAGGCGTTTAAATGTCGAGAAATTCTCTCTAAAATTTGGCTCGCTAGAAATTTTAGCAAGTGCCTCTATCATCTTGGTTAGCTCCAAGATATCCTTTTCGCCGCTTTTTATGCACGCTTTTACGATAGAAGCATTTGCATCAAAGAAAGTGTAGAGCCTATCAAGGATGAAATTTATAAGCACTTCAACATCAAATTTTTTATAGTCTTTTGCGATATCTTCTAAAATTTCTTTTACGTTAAATTTCAAATTATGTGCCAAAACGATCTTTATCACCCCATTAGCCGCACGTCTTAAAGCGTATGGATCTTTGGTGCCGCTTGGGATTTTACCGATACTAAAGAGCCCTATTAGCGTATCAAGCTTGTTTGAAAGTGCCACGACTGAGCTAAAGACCTTACTTGGGCACTGTGCCTCCTCGCCATCAGGCAAATACTGCTCTTTTATAGCTAAAACGACGTCTTCATCCTCATTTTTTGCCTTTGCGTAGTAAGCGCCCATGATACCTTGAAGCTCGGTAAACTCATAAACCATCTGAGTTGTAAGATCAGCCTTGCTTAACATCACAGCTCGCTCCAGCTTAGTCGTGTACTCGCCAGCTTCTTTTTTGAGTAGCTCGTCATAGTTGCTAGCAAGCTTTTTAGCCACTTGTAGCTCTCTAAGCTCTTTTTCGTAGATACTTCCAAGCTCTTTTAGATAAGTTATATTTTTTAGTTTTTCTGGGCCAAATTCGTGCGCTAGGTCGCTTTGCCAAAAGAACATCGCATCACTTAGCCTTGCTCTTAGCACCTTTTCGTTGCCTTTGATGATGAGCGAGTAGTCCTGCGTTATGGCGTTGCTAACGACAATGAAGCCGTTTGCTAGCTTACCATTTTTAAAGACTGGAAAGTAGCGCTGATTTTCTTTCATAGAAGTGATGATGACCTCGCTTGGCACCTCCAAAAACTCCTCTTCAAACGAGCCAAGAAGGGCTGTTGGATACTCGGTGATCGCCACGACTTCAGCCAACAAGTCTTTATCGATCTCGATCTTTAACCCACTTTTTTGGCTTATCTTTTCAAACTCATCAAGGATTATTTTTTCTCTCTCATCTGCCTCAAGCACGATACCACGGCTCTTTGAGCCTTCAAAATACTCTTTTATATTTGAAATTTTTATCTTGTCATAGCTAATGCTTCTATGTGGATAGGTTGAATCACCGCTCTCTACGCCAAATTTATTAAATTTTATGACTTCATCGCCAAGTAAACACAAAAACGATCTTATCGGGCGGATAAACTCGAACTCTCCGTTGCCCCAGCGCATAGACTTGCCAAAGTTAAGACTCTTTAAAAACTCCTCAACCATCTCGCCCATTATCTTGGCAACCGACTCACCCTTTACCTCTTTTTCGTAGTAAAGTACCTCTTTGCCGTCTATCTCTTTAAATTTAAGCTCACTATCATCTATGCCGCATTTATTTGCAAAGCTAAGCGCAGCCTTTGTGAAAGCTCCGTCTTTTAGCGCAACTTGCTTTGGTGCACCGATAAAGCTAGCCACACTATCTGGCTGAGCTAGTGGGAATTTCTCATGGAAAAAGACCAAACGACGCGGCGTATAATAAAATTTAAAAGGGCTTACAAGATTATATTTTTCAAGTACAGCCTGCCATTTAGCATTGATATTTGGCAGCTCCCTTAAAAACGGTATCGCTGGAAGCTCCTCAACTCCGATTTCTAATAATAACTCTTTCATATTTCACTCTTTTTATTAAAATTTTCTCTTTTTTCTCTTACCATTTTTCTTACTCTCTCCTTCTCCTGCGACTGCAAAATGACGCCTCTTATCATAAAAATAAGAAATAAAACAAACGCCGTAATCATAAAAATATCTAAAATTTGCACTCTCTACTCCACAACGATTTGGTTTTCTCTCTTGTAAATTTTAACTCTCGCGTTTTCAAAACTATACTCGCCATCTTTTAGCTTTTTCTTACTATAAACCCTGATCTTACCGTATGGTGTATGCAGGTAGCCTCTCTCTAGTCTGCCCGAAATTTTAGCAAAGACATCGCCACTTCTAGCTTCGCTTAATTGCGATGCATCTAGTAAATTTTCGCTAATATCTTTTGTTCCATGCTCATTTATGATCTCATAAGAGCTGACTTCAAGCGCATCTTTATAAATTTTCATTCGCCTTACTAAAACATCTAGCTCTTCGCCTACAGTAACGCTATTTTTAGGATCATAAACATAAATTCCGCGGTGATTTTTCGAGATAATAAAGCCATGTTTATCTTTTAAGATAACAACCGCTTTTTCAATCACGACTGGCACAGCTTCTGGATGATCAAAAAGTGTATCTACACCAGCCGTCTTATAGCTTTGTTCGCTTATTTTTTTATTGGCTTTATTCTCATCTTTTTTAAAAATTTTACTCACAAAGCCTTCTTTTACTGGGCTTGGATCAGTTGAAATTTTAAACTTTAATGCAAAATGATCCGAGTAAAGGTCGCTCTTTGCAAAGCCTTTTTCATCGACTGCAAAGCTTGGTTTAAAGACTTCAAAACTACCACTAACATAGCTTAGATCGCCATTTTCCATAAAACTAGGCGAAAGTAAAACATGATCGATCGCTCTTTTTTTGCCATGTACTGCGTGAGAATATCTATCTTTTGGCTCAATCTCTTTATAAAGATCATAAAAATTTCTTGTTGCAATGATGTCATTTAGGATGGATTTTTGTCCAAAGGGCGAGTTAAAATCACCCAAAATAATCGCGTTTTTCTCTTTACCCAGAGCTGTTCTTAACGTTTTTTCAGCCTTTTTTTGCATATTTATACCATTTTTATAAGTTGGAAAGTGATTTACAAATATGCTAAATTTCTTACCTTCCGTCTCAAAAACAACCTTTAAAATATTTCTCGTCTTTACGTTTGGAACTTTAAAAATTTCACTGCCACTTGGCTGCAACTTTGAAATAAGCCCGAGCCCAACAGGCGAATTTTTCTCCTTTGTAAAGCTTATAAATTTATACTCGCTATCACTTACCAGAGCTTTTAAAACCTGCTCATTTTCGATCTCTTGAAGTGCGATAATGTCTGCATTTAGTGCATTTATGACTTGTCTTGTCCTTTGTAGTTTTGAATCAGCCGCCTCGCAGTCCCACTTTGATACGCCTACTTTAAAATCAAGATACTCGCTACCATCATCTTTGCAATCAAATAAATTTTGCACATTATAAGTTGCAATGCTAATTTCACTCGCAAATGCCACCAAAATGGTAAAAAACAAAGCAAAAACTACTCTCAAATCTCACTCCTAAAGTCAAATTCAGTGATATTTTGCCTGATCGCCTCATACGCGATAATGCCAGCACTCATAGCTAAATTTAAGCTCCTGCCCTCTTTTCCCATTGGTATGGTTATGGCATTTTTAAAATTTATATCCATAAATTCTCTTGGCAGCCCAGTACTCTCGCCACCAAAAAATATAAAATCTCCTGGTTTAAACCTAGCCTCGTAGTAAAGCCTATTTGTCTTTGTGGTAGCGAAGAAAAATCTATCCTTGTGGCTTAAGTTTGCTTCTAAAAATTCTTCCAAACTATCCCAAATTTTTGGATTTAAAATTTTCCAGTAGTCAAGCCCTGCTCGTCTAACAGCCTTTTCACTCAGATCAAACACAGTGGGCTTAACGATATGTAGCTTTAAATTTGCATTAACACACATTCTACCGATAGCTCCAGTATTTTGCGGTATCTGAGGGTGGACTAGGACTATGTTAAACATAAGCTTTCTTTGCCTTAAAAGTGTTATAAACTAGCCTATTTTAGCCAAAATGGGCTTTTAAGAGTTTTAAAGACTAATCTTTTCTAGGCTTATGCTCGCTTAGATATTTTGAAATTTCAAGCTCTTGCCTACGTTTTATCTCTTTTGCGATCTCTTCGTTTTTAAAACCAGCTGATAAAATTTCTGTCACATCGACTTTCACGTCAAATTTTGCCTCATAAATTCCAAGCTTCTTGGCACGCTCTATCCGCTCTTTGTTATAAGCTCCAAGCCATGATTTTATGGGCATATTTAGAGCTATTTGCATTAGCTCTTTATCGCTTGGCATGTCCTTAAAATAAGGCTGCTTTAAGATAGAAAAGTAGCTTTTTGGCAGACGCATTTTCTCTAAAATTTCTTTTGCGTCAAGCTCAAATTTGCCAAACAAAAGATACAAAAATAATCTCTCATCATCCACAAATTCTCTAGCACTCTTAAGATCACTCAAAAACTCATCGTCTATAGAAATTTGTGCGTAAAAAATTTCTTTAAAAAGTCCAAGCTCAAAAAGATAGTAAGCTCCTTTTTCTAGATGCTTTGCACGAAAAAATTTAATAAGCTCAGTATTTATCCTATCTTTGCTTAAAAACTCTAAACTAAGGCTTTTCATAAGAGCTAGCGTCTCATCAGCTATACTAAAGTCAAGCCTAGAGCTAAACTGCACACCACGAAGCACCCTTAGCGGATCTTCTTTAAATTTTTCACTATCAATGTGCCTTAATGTCTTGTTTGCTAGATCTTGCTTCCCGCCGTAAAAGTCTAAAATTTCTCCATTAAAGATATTCATCATCATGGCATTTATCGTAAAATCTCGCCTAAGGCTCGCCTTGCTTGGATCATTTATATAGCTCACCGCAAAGTCTTTGTGCGAATTTCCAGTTTTGCTCTCGCTTCTTGGAAGCCCAATGTCGTAGTTTTTGTATTTGTAGATAAAGTAGCTTTTGCCAACTCCGCTAGCGCCTATATTAGCTATCAGCTCATTAAATTTAGTAGGCTCAATGTCATAAACTTCGATGTCATAATCATAAATTTCTCGCCCCAAGAACGCATCTCTCACGCAGCCACCAACTAGATAGACACGTGAAGTAAATGGAGTAAATAGCGATCTAAAAAAGTCTAGCTCGCTATTTTTATAAATTTCATTTTTGATTTTTATCTCATTTTTTGAGCCGTCTAATGGCTTATTTTGAGAGATTTTGGAGTCTATTTTCGATATTTGCAAGGGTAAATTCTAAAAATTTTGTCGTTAGCTCAAGCCTTGAAGCAAGATTTTGTTCACTAGTTTGTTTAAGCCCTTCAAAAAGCACTTCTATGCGCTCAGCAAGGTTTGCTAAGAAAATTTTCTCTTCGCTCACCTCTCTATTTTTTATTGGACTTACTGGCTCCTCTTTTACCTCAAACGCTTGCTCATTTTGTAAATTTGTCTCAACTTTTAGCTCGTTATTTAGTGCATTTTCATTATTCTCTATGGCCAAAAGCTCTTTTTTTAAATTCTCTCGCTCAAGCTCTTCTTGCTTTTTACTTTGCAATGCTTCTATTTTCTCAAGCTCAGCGCTAACCTCACTGATTGCCATTCTAGCGATATCATCAAGCTTCATAATCTTATCAACCACCTTTTAAATTCATTTATCTCTTCATCACTTTTCATCGCTATAAAAAACTCTTTCATCTGCTCGTTTTTTATCGCTCGCTCTTTGCGAAGTCCGCTCAGGCGGTTTATCGCGCTAAGGGCATCTTTGTTTGATGGATCTTGCTTTAAGATATTTTTATAAATTTCAAGTGCATCATCTTTTAGCCCCTGAGCTTCGTAGATCAGTGCTTCAGTGATTGTGTTTTTCATTTTTTGATAAATCCTGCGATAACATCGCCTATCTCGCTAGTTGAGCAAATTTCAACTGCGTTAAAAGCAGCGATATCTTTTGTTCTATAACCTTTTGCAAGTACCTCTTTTACAGCATTTTCTATCGCATCTGCAGCTTCATTTTCACTAAATGCGTATCTTAGCATCATCGCTGCACTTAAAATTGTTGCGATTGGATTTGCTATGCCCTGCCCTGCGATATCTGGAGCTGAGCCGTGTATTGGCTCATAAATTCCCACTTTGCCACCCATACTAGCACTTGGCAAAAGTCCTATCGAGCCACAAACCATACTCGCCTCATCGCTTAAAATATCGCCGAATAAATTTTCAGTAAGTATGACATCAAAATTTGCTGGAGCTCTTACTAGCTGCATCGCCGCGTTATCCACATACATAAAGCTAAGCTCTACTTCAGGGTAATTTTTAGCCACTTCGCTAGTCACCTCGCGCCAAAGCTGGCTTGTCTCAAGCACATTTGCCTTATCGACCATGCAGACCTTTTTCTTGCGAAGCATTGCTGTTTCAAAAGCGATCTTTGCGATGCGTTCGATCTCCATTTTAGAATAAACCATCGTATTAAACGCTCTATCTTCGCCTTTTTCACGTGGCTGTCCAAAATAAAGTCCGCCTGTTAGCTCACGAACCACGACAAAATCAACGCCTCTTAAAACTTCTGGCTTTAGTGTGCTAGCATCCACTAGCTCATCAAAAACAATGGCTGGACGTAAATTTGCATAAGCTTCAAGCTCTTTTCTAATCTTTAAAAGCCCGCTCTCTGGCCTTAGATGTCTTGGCAAACTATCCCACTTCTCGCCGCCGATCGCTCCAAAAAGCACAGCATCAGAGCTTAGAGCAGAACTAAGCGTTTCATCTGGCAAAGGCACGCCAAATACATCATAAGCTGCACCGCCCATAAGCTTGTAGTCGTACTCAAATTTTATCCCAAACTCAGCACTAACAACATCTAAAATTTTTATAGCTTCATCTATGATCTCAGGACCGATACCATCGCCTTTTATAACACAAATTTTATATTCTCTCATTATTAATCCAACTTTACTTTTGCGTATTCTATAAGTCCGCCGGCGTTTAAAAGCTCTTGCATAAACGGCGGTATGGGGCTAAATTTATACTCTTTGCCGCTGGTTAGATTTACGACCGTGCCGTTATCTACGTCTATTTTTAGCTCATCGCCCTCGTTTATCTCGTCCGTTTCTTTGATCTCGAGTATCAAAAGTCCCGTATTAAAGCTATTTCTATAAAAAATTCTTGCATAGCTTTTAGCTATCACCGCGCCTATACCGGCAGCTTTAAGCGCGATAGGAGCGTGCTCGCGAGAGCTACCGCAGCCGAAATTTTCGCCCGCTACAATAATGTCGCCCTTATCTATCTTGGAGCTAAAATTAGGATCGGCGTCCTCCATTATATGTTTTGCTAAGATATTTTCGTCGGAAGTATTTAAGTATCTGGCGGCGATAATTATATCGGTATCGATATTGTCGCTGAATTTCCAAACTTTATTCATAGTTTCGCCTTTTTTAAATTTTCGAGATTTTAGCCAAAAGTAGCTAAATAATTCATCAAACGGCGAATAAAATTTGCGGCCTAAACGGCTAAAGGGCAAGGCAAAGGGCGTTAAACGCCCCTTTTATTTTTTTAAATTTAAAGAACACCTGCCCAAGAATTTACATGCCGGGCAAAAACCCGTAACGCCGACGATAATCGGGATTAACCCGATTAACGCCCAGTAGCTCTCGTAAAAATACCAAACCGCTACCGTAAAAATCAGCCCCAGTACGACCCTAATAATTCTACTTTTTACGCTTACCATATTTTTTACCTTTTCTTGAAAATTTTATAAAGTGGGCAGTAACCGTAATATCCCGTTAAAAGCGGAATTAGCCCGACCGTCCACAACCAGCAGTCGCAAATAAATCCGAAAATAAAAAACCAAATCGCCGCTATAATCAAACGTATAGTTTTATCTAAAACGCTCATTTTATCTCCTTTAAGCCAAAGCTTTTAGCATTCCGTTCATAACCATAGGTTTAAATCCGTAAATTTTAACCAGCCAACTCATATAGCTCTCTCTGGTAGCGCCGAAGCACTCTAACGTCGGAGCCGTTCCCTCCCAGTCGAACTCTACCATTATGGCCTTGCCGTATTTGGTGATAAAAGGGCAAGCCGTATATCCGGTAAATTTCTCGCTAGGTTCTTGTCCTTTTATCGTGTCGGCTAAATTTTTAGCTAAGATCGGATACATTTTCCTAACGCTAGCCCCCGTTTTGCCGGACGCAAATCCGCAAATATCGCCGATACCGAATATATTTTTAAATTTTGTACTTTGCAGGCTGTATTTATCGACGGCTAGAAAATTTAGCTTGTCGCCCTCTTTGGTTAGGCCGGCGCGAGCTAAAATTTCGCTTCCTTTTTGCTTAGGCGGCAGGTGAAGCCAGTCGTATTTTACGTCGATTAGCTCGGACGCGATTTTATCTTCACCGTTTTGCCTATACGCCGTCCAAAACTCGAAAGTAGCGGTATTTGAGCCTTTATCGACGGCTACGATTTGGTGGCGAAGATTAAATTTTATCTTTCTTTTTATCATTATTTGAGTCATCGCCGCGGCATAAGTCGGATCGCCGAAAAGCTTGCCGCCGCCGACGTAAAGATTAACGCTGCCTTTATCGCGGTTGCCGGCCAACCTCAGCCTATCTTCGCTCATGCATGTTACTTTTTTATTTGCGCCGCTGCATTTCATCGGGGTTTTTTGATCGCAAAATACCGCCGAGCCGCCGTTTTGAGAGAATTTTTTCATCAGCTCGTTGCTTTTTACGGCACCTTGTAGAGTGTAGACGGAGGATATGTTGCCGCTCGTATCGTTAATATCCTCTAAGCTTAGCCCCTTAACGGCTTCAAAGTCGTATTCCACGCCGCTTGCTACGATTAGATAATCATATCCCAACTCGCTCCCGTCGTCTAAGACGAGTAGATTGGCTTCGGGCTTTATTTCCGATACGTTTTTGCGTATCCACTCGGCTCCTTGCGGGATATAATCCGCTTTTTCGTAAACGACGTCGCTAGCTTCGTAAATTCCGACGGCGATTAGCGTAAAGCCCGGCTGGTAGTAAAATTTCTCGTCCTTATCCACGAGAATTACCTTGGCGTTAGGCATATCTCTTCTAAGTTTAGCCGCCAACGCGATACCGCTAAGTCCCGCGCCCATTATGACGATTTTAGAATTTATATCGTCGTTTTCGCCGCCCGTTGCCGAGCATCCGCTCATACTAGCAGCTAGTCCCGCGGCCCCCATTAGCTTTAAAGCGTCTCTTCTTTGCAATCCTTTCATAAATTCTCCTTTTAAACGAGTTTATGAAATGCTACCTAAAAATGGCCGTCCTCTCCGTAACAAAGTTACCTTAAAACGAGAATTTTAAGAAACAAGCCTTATTTCGCCGCGGCTTTGCGTTATTTGCCCGCTTCTCTCAAGCTCTTTAAGCACCCTAGATACCGCCTCTCTAGCGCTTCCTAGGTGATTCGCCAGCTCTTCGTGAGTTATTTTTATAAAATTTTCGTTTAGGTTTTCGATGCTTTGGGATAAAAAATTCATAATCCGCGCCAAAAGCGGCGAAAATAAAGCCTGTTCCATAACGTTTATGGTTCTGGCAAACCGATCGGCTACGATTTTTAGAGTAAAATTTAAAATGCTCGGATATTTTTCTTTAAGAGGTTTGTAAATCCGCGCCGGAATAACGATAATCTCGCTATCTTGCTCGATTTCGACGCTTACTTTATTTTCTAGCGAATTTATAGAACACGTATCGCACAGTACGCAACTCTCGTCTTTAGTTAGCCTAAATATCGTTATTTCCTTTGCACTAGACGACACGAACGCCCTTAAAACGCCTTTTAGTATAAGGATAAATCCGAAGCAATCGTTTCCGGAGTAAAATATATCGCCCTTTTTTACGATTTTTAGATACGCGTTAGCAAAGATCGCATTTAGATCCTCGCTTGCTAGATCGAAATTATTCGTAAACCTTTCGCGCAAAATTTCTTTTAACTCTTCGCTTAGCATTTTGCCCTTTCGTGACTTCGTTACAAAAATTTAACTTTATTATAGGTAATATTGCATAAAAATTTAATACGAAAAGAAAAACAATGCACGATGTTAAGAAAAACGACTCGCAAAGCAAAATAAAATCGCTACCGATTATGCTTTTTGCCGGTACTATGGGGCTTGGAGGGCTTTGCGCGGCTTATAAGAAATTAAGAGAGATATTTGATTTGCCCGGTGAGATATTCTCGGCGCTTAGAGCGCTAGACTGCACGGTATTTTGCCTGCTTTTGGCGTTTTACCTCTTTAAGCTTTTAAAATTTAAAGAAGAAGTAAAGGCCGAATTTTCGCACCCTATAAAGATAAATTTTTTCGGCGGATTTATCATCTCGCTTTTTCTTTTAGCTCTGTCCTACAAAGACGCGCCGCGACTATACTACTCGCTTTTTTACGCGGCTTTAGGCTTGCAAACGATTTTTACGCTTTACGTAATTTCTTTTTGGATCGACGAAAAATTCGATATCGCGACGCTAAATCCGGCATGGTTTATCCCGGTAGTGGGCAACTTGCTAATCCCGATCATAGCCGAAAAATCTCAAGCGATCTGGTATTATTTTAGTTTGGGGCTATTTTTCTGGATTATTTTATTCGCCGTTATATTTTATAGATTAGTCTTTTTCGATAAGTTAGCCGATAAATTCGTCCCGACGCTAGTTATTACGCTAGCGCCGCCGGCTATGGCGTTTTTAGGATACGTAAAATTAACCGAGCGATTCGACGCTTTTGCGGCGATACTGCTTAATATAAACGTATTTTTTGCCGCGCTTATACTTTTTTCGTATAAAAGATTTATTAAACTCAAATTCGCCCTATCGTGGTGGGCTTTTACCTTCCCAACGGCCGCTAGCTCCATAGCGTTTTTAAAAGCTTACGAAATTACGCAAAGCGATTTTTATTTAGTTTTAGGCGTCGGCGCTTTTGCGGCTCTAGTCGCTTCGATTTTGATAGTCGGATTTTTAACGGTTAAATCTATAATAAACGGCGAAATTTTTTCGGAAAAATAGCCTTAGCTCAAAAATTTACTTTAGTAGTATTCGTAGCTGATTTCCAGCTTTTTATATAGGCCGATTTCCGTTATGTCGCCGTTTTCGTAGTATTTGTCCGCGGGTTTAAATTTGACCGAGGTTTTTATGCGTCAAATTTCCCCGCTCGTCCCTCGTTATGTCTTTAAACTGCAAGATTTGCCAGATTTTTGCCTCAGAGCCGAAGTAATTTACCGACGTATACTCCATCTCGTCGCCGTTTGCGGCGTAGTAATAAATCCATTTTGAGCCAGGAGCTCGCGTGATTTTTTCGTATTCGCCGTTTAGCTTGCGCTCAAAGCTTATCTCTATGCCGTGGCGCGGCTCCATATTATTTTCTATCCGCGTTAAAACGCCCTTTTCATCGTAGACGTAGCTATCGTCCGTCACTAGCGTCCCACCCGAATACGCCGCCCTAGCGATCATTTTGCCGTCCTTACCGTAGGTAATTTTCTCCGTGCGCGGGTAAAATTTATCCTCCACGTGCTGCTCTTTGGCCGTCGCGACTAAATTTTCGCCGTCTAATTCGTATTCGTAGAGATAAACGGCGCTGTCTTGATATTTTTTGCGCACTAGCCCGTCTTTGCCGTACTCAAACAAAACCGAGCTATTTGGTACGCCGTTTATATGCTCGGTTTCTTGCGCTATATAGCCGTTTTCGTTAAACTCCGTTCGCTTCACGCGCGTATTTTCTAGCGTGCCGGAGCCGTCCATTGAGTATTCGTACTCCGTAGCCGCCATGCTTTTTACCTCGCCTTTTAGCTCTCTTTTACTCCAATCGCTTTCGGGCAAAACGGCCGAGTTTAGATAACAAACCGCCGATGCCGCCGCTAAAATAGCCTTTAAAATTTTCATTTTTATCCTTTTTCAAATCACGCAAAGCCTAGATTAGTTTAGGCTAAATTTCGCCTAATTTAGCCTAAAAGGCGGCAATACCGGTAAAATCCTAGCTTCTATGAGTTTAAATTTCTAAGCAAGCCTGAGGCAAATTTTCATTTCTGGGCGGTTTATCAAATTTAAACCTAAGCTTCATTTGCCTTTTTAAAAATTTCTCTCATCTCTTCTTCGCTAAGCGGCTCAACCAGTATATTTGCGGCATCTATGAAGCGATATTTTTCTTTTGGCAGATTTGCCATAAAAGCGCCATATTCGCATTCGCCGAGCACATGCGCGTCCTTATCCTCTATGCCGACGACTAGCATAAGTATCCACCGCGAGACCTTGCGCTCTCCTAGAACTTCTTGCGCTTGCCACGAAGGAGAGGGGGCGTAAGGCAAGATGGTCGGTAAATTTTCGCTAAGCGTATACGCGCCAAAAATTTCATTCCCGTTTTTATCTTCGTATAAATTCTCTCTTGCACTATAAGCGTCAAGATACTGCACCTGCCTCATCATCTCATCAAATTTAGCCACGGGGCTAGCACTTGCAAAAATTTCATCTATCATAACCGCGTCAAACGCCACATCGCGCTCCACGCCATAGATACAAAGCGTTTGATTTTTCTCTTTTGCGTCCTTTAGAGCTTCAAGCCCCCACATTATGTCAGCTTCATAATCAAATTTTAAAATTTGCTTTTCATCGTAAATTTCCTCATTGTCGCACTCTATTTTCGAGCCGGTTTTGGCTGAAATTTTAGAAAGAAACAAAATCGCCGTCTGCCAGTCGCCAACGCCGCTTGGAGTACAGACTCGCACGATATATTTACCGTCTTCATAGCTTAGCTCAAAGCCGCGAGCGCTCTTTTGCCATACGCCAGCAATCATCACGTTTTCGTTTAGCGAAAGCTCGCTCGGCTCGTCGTTTTGGCTATTAAAAAAGCAAAATCCATCTATAAACTCTGAAATTTCGCGCTCGCTTAGCGCCTTTTCATATCCGCCAAAAAGCTTCTTTTTATTTTTCACCTTAAATGTTACACTCATAAATTCTCTTTCGCCTACTCTAAAACGTCATCGCTTGATCGCACTGCCTAACCCACTCGGACAAGATATCCATGCTGCCTTTCACCTCAGCCTCGAAATAAGGCTCTCCCGCATGCAAACCGCACCTCGTTTGGCAGCTACCGCAAACCTTTAACATAGCGCCGCTAGCGTAAAGCTCTTTTAACATCGCCACTAGATCTACGTCGTAGTTTTCCGGCTTTTTGGTGCTATTTCGCGCAAGATCGACCGCGTCGTTCATTAGAAAAATTCTAACCTCTTCGCCTTTTTCTTTTAGCGTTTTAGCTAGCCTTAATGCGTTGTAAGCATTGTCGGTACCGTTGTATGGTTGATTTGTAAGTATAAATAGAAATTTTTTCATATTTTTCTCCTTTTGCCAAAAATGTAGCGCAAACCGGGCAAATTTTAGCCAAGCTATATAAAAAGAGGCTAAATTTATCTAAAAAGTAAAAGTACGCCGATCGTACAAACGATAATGGCGGTGCAAATTTCAAGTAGCCTTAGGTGCGTTTGTAAAAATTTCTTTAGCATAGCTCCGCCAAGCGCGTAGATATTTAGCGAGCAAAACTCGATAAAAACGAGCGTTGCCGCGATCACGCACATACGAGTAAGGCTAAAGGGATCGTCTTTGTCTAAAAATGTAGGCAGTAAAGCCGAGAAAAATATCCATGCCTTTGGATTTGTGACGCAAACGATGAGTCCGTTTATAAACATCTGCTTTTTACTTGGTAAATTTGAGACGTTTGTTACGCTAAGCTCGCCCTTGCCAAAAAAGAGCATTGCGCCAAGATAGAGCATATAAAGCCCTGCGATGATGTTTAGCGCCTTAAATGCGTACTCAAAATGATGAAGCACCGCGCCCACGCCAAGCATACAGCAAAATGCCACGAAAGCAAGCGAAAGAAGCTGTCCGGTCATCATAATAAGCGAGTGCTTGTAGCCAAAGCTCATACCGATACTCATCGCATAGGTCATGTTGATGCCTGGCATTAGCGAGATAGGAGCAAGCGTGACGAAAAAGAGCAAGAAGTCCATAAAAAAGCCTTGAAATTTAGCTAACAAATATAAAAATTTAAGCTATAGATCTGATCCTGCGATCAAATTTATAGCTTAGATTTTAAGATAGAAGTCAAGAGATTTTAACAATTTCTTTCAAAGTGCGGAACGTCAAGAAAGTTTTTAAAATTACCGCCCCAACGATTAAGAGTATTTAAGCTCTCCCAATAATTGCCAATATCTTGTAATTCTAGCTTTGATTGTAACCAAACGTTATTTTTAAATATATGTAAATCTATCGCACATCTTTTTAGATGATTAGAATTCATAGTTTTACTTTTACCACTATTATAATAAATTTCTTGCTGGGCTTGTGTCCTTTCTAATTCGCCACCCCTTACAGAGTATCCATTAGAATGAAGATAATTTAAAAGTTTTTCAACATCTTTCATAAAAGCTTCTTGATGTTCGCCAAGTGTCATATTAATCCCTTTCTATCCTTTTATCTAAAGCTTTATCAATTTTTGAATATATCCAATCAGTGCCACGCCAAGTCACAAAACCAGCAAGAGCAACCGAAACCCTAATATTGTTTAGAAAGAAAAAAAATATTTCATAGCTAATCCAACATAAAAACATAGAACTTAAAAAACTAAGCAAATAAGATAAAATTTTATATTTGATTTTAGAAAAATCTTTAGTTTCAAGATTTAAAATCGATGCTATAAATCCAACAAAAAGAACTAAAATTAAATAATTATCGTCCTTGTTTAAATTGTCCATTTACACAGCCTTTTAATAAATCTTCTATTCGTATGCAGTAAATAATTAAATCTTTTAAACTTTCTGGATTTAATGGATCAAAAACAGGCTTATCTGGAATTGTTACGTTACATTCTATAGGCATATAAGCTTTTTGAATAGCACCTTGTGAAGATTTTGCAGAACAGCCAACAAACAAAACAAGATAAGACAGCAAGAAAAAGAAAAATAGTTTATTTGGAATAATTGCCATTGCTAAACTCTAAAAGTAAAGTATCGTAAAATTTTAGCTTACTTAAGCAGTCGTCCGTTTTAGGTGTTTCGATAGTGCTAAAACGTTTTTGTAATTTTTGATTTAAAATATTATTTTCTTTAGATATTTTTTCGCTATCTATTTTTAATTGCTTAATTTTTAAATTTTGATTATCAATAATTAAAAAAGCGTTTTCAGTATTTTGTTTTTCAATTGCTAAATTAGTTTTTAATGTAATAGTTTCAGTGGTAAGATCTTTAATATCATCTTTTAATATAGAGATATAAAGGAATAAAACAAGATAAACAAAAGCGTGGATAAATAGCCCCCTATTAAATAGGGAGCTTAAATTAAACATTGAAAACATTATTTTGCTTTTTTAGCACTGATAACGTAAATTTCATCAAATTTAACACCATTAAATGTTTTACCAGCTAAAGCGGTTTTAATCTGAGCTTCATCAACGCTAGGCTTAGTATAAAAGCTAAAAGTAGTTTTATTGCCAGCATTATTTTTGCCAGTAATAGTATATTCAACAACGCTTGCTTCACTTGAATTACCTTGCTCACTAGCACGAGTAAGTATCACGTAAGTTCCTTCGAGTGCATTATCGCAAAATGCTTTAGCTTCAGCACCACCGCACGGCAAAGCAAAGCCATAAGTTCTATTATTTATTGTATTTTTAACTAAACATTTAGACATATCCTACTCCTTAAAGTCTATCAAATTTTAAAGTTACATAATCGCATTTAACAGCAGTATCATAATTTGCATCTAATTTTCCAGTAAAATCAGAAAGAAAATTTTGAAACATATAACTTTGTTTAACGTGTGGAACAGTTACCATAGTAGAAATTCTACCAGTCGCAGTCTTAACACCAACGATCACATTTTTACGATTAAGTGGATCAGGTGTTGAAGCTAAAGCAGTGCCACCATCGCCAAAGACTGAATAACTTTCAACTTTGCCAGCTAAAAGCGGAAGTAAAGCATCTTCATCACTACCACTAGAAAAAGTAAGACTTTTTGCATAAAGTCCGTCTATTGTTTGTCTTAACATTTTTTTATCCTTTCTTTTGTCATTCGACTTTTTTTAAATTTGCTTGTTTTTGTTAAAACGTTTTAAACAAGAGAATATTAAGCAAAAAAGAGAAAGTTAAATAATTAAGGTTAGATTAAGGACGCTTCAGCACGCTCAAAACGCTTTCGCGTTTTTCGTCCGCGTAGTGTTTGCGTGGCGATAGCTAGCAAAAAGACATAATTATAAGTTTTAAGATATTCGAGCAATCGCAGAAACTATCGCCACAACGCAAACAAAAAACAACTAAAGAAGATAAAAAGATCGAGAAAGAAAAAAGATAATAAAAAGAGAATAAACTAAAAGGGGAGAAAAGAAAACACGGCACACACCGCAGAGCGGTGGGGCGCCGTGTTTGGGGGGGGACAATATCTATCAAGAAGAACACAGAAAAAAAATTTAAAATTTTATCAAAGAACAAGGGATACGTGAAACTTTATTATAGCGGATAGTTTTGAGTAAATTTTTATTTGATCCATAAAATTTAACTTCTAAAGAGCCTTTAGAGTGTAAAAATGCTTTCAACTCATCATAATTACAAAATTTATAATTTAAAACGTTTTCAGCTTCAGCCAATTTTTTATCATCATAAAGAGAATAATCGACATAACAAATAGACCCCTTAAGATAAGAACGACCAGAAGCCATAACAACATAAGGATAATTTTTACAAATAAATTCAGATGCTTCAACATCTGACATATTAATAAAAGACTCTTTTAAATTATCAAAATAATTAGATCCGAAAGAAATATTAAAAAACAAACAAAAAGCAACAATTTTTCTAATCATAAGCAACTCCTTTTTATATAAAGAAATAATTATAAAGACAAATTATTAAATTTTTACTTATCCATAAAAAGCGAACAAGAAACACCCTTTACAGCAAGTCCGCCTACTTCTAAATGTGTTTTAATTAAAGCAGATATTTCAGCTTCGTTTTTAGTTTTTTTTACGTTATGAATTAAAATTTGCTTGCACATACGATTTTTATTAGATACAAAAGCTTTAAATTGCTTATTGTAATTGAAGTCATCAGACGGAAAATTAGTTTTTTGAGTTTCAAACTCGACTTTATAAATATACTTAATTTCAGCAGTAGAAACAGCATCTAAAAAAGCAATTAGATCAGAAACACTTTTAGCTTCAAGCGTTGAAGTGATAACCCTATTGCCTTGCTGTTGTGTAATTTTGTAGATAGGCATAATACTCCTTTTTTGAAAATCGATAAACTGATAAATAGCGATGTTGTAAATTAAAGTTAGTTACATCGCTATAAAATTGAGAATAAAAAGAAGAGAGAGAATTTTCAAATATATTAATAAAATCAGAAAATTCATAAACAAAAGATTTATTAACAAAACTAGAAAAAATAGAAAAAAGATTAAAAGCTTCAGTATGAATACCAGTATAGTCACAATCCAAAAGACCAAGACGAAGATCACTTCTAAAAAAGGGGCTAGAAGACGAATAACAAGAAAAATCCGAAAAAGATAGACGGCTGGTATATTTTGCATAATTAAAAGATGCAGGAACACAAAAATAAAAATAATCAGATCGATCACTAAAAGAAAAGAATAAATTACTATCAAAATAAGAAGAAATTTCAGAAGAGCTAGGCAAATCCATAATATTGATCTTACCAGATGGAGTTAAAAAATCAGTGCCTACCCTATATTCATAATCGTCAGCATCATCGCTATTATAATGCATATGTAAAGGGACATTAGCCTTTTTAATGCTAGAATTAGTATAAGCAGAAAAATAAAAGCCAAGACCAAAAAGAGAAGAAATACGCTTATCACGAATGCAACTATTACCAGAAAAACCGCAATCAAAGAGAGCATCTTTTTTATCATATTTTTCATCAATACTAGCATTTAAATTTTCAGTATTAGAACGAAAAAATAATACTCTCTCAATATAAAAAGTAAAGTCTTTTTTCTTATTACAGCAACCACACAACAAAGAAACCATTATTCTTTACCTACAAGATCACGGCAAAGAATTTTTAAAAGACGATTTGTTTCATCCAAAGATGCTAAACCACTTTTATCATCTTTTTTATCTTTTAAGTTGTCAGTTAATATTTTTTCAATACGAGCAAGACAAGCACCAATACTATCAAATTTCTTCATTTCTTCTTCAAAAGCTTTTTCACAATCAAGAGCCATGCTTTTTATCCTTTCCATTAAAATAGCCTAGTCCATTCATCATAGTAATAAACATCTCACTAAGCCCCAAAACGTTACCAGCATCATCAGTAACAAACATAAAATCAGCAACGTGATTTAAAGCGTCAATATCAATCTTATCACTGCCAGTTATACGCCTAAGAATTTCTTTATCTTGCGGAGTAAAGCGAGAGCTAAAAAGCTTAAAAAGTAGTGTTTGATTTATATTATCAACCTTTGCTTTTGCATAGTTAAATTCTTGATTTTTAGTTTCTAAAATATGCTGACGTTGATTAATAACGGTATTAACATTTTGAAGAGCTGAACTATTAGAATTATTAGTATTGATAATTTGATTACCACACTCCACAAAAACTTTGGCAACACCAATACGATCAGAAAAATTACCAGTTAAAAAACCAAGCATCCTATTAAGTTTAACGCCTTTTATATTACTAAGCTTATTTTTGGCATATCTACCTAAAGGAGAGAGTAAAGCCACAACACCAGCATAAACAATACTCATAATTTTATTTACAACACTTTCTTGAAGTTGAATATACTTTACTAAAGCTGCGCTAAACATAATAGTGACACCACTATTTATTGCATCTTTTAAAATGCCGTCATCCATACCACTATTTTTTAACTTAGATAAAACTTGATCGTAAGCAACGCTATAGGTTAAGTCTTCAAACATTTCATCAATGCCAAGCTTTAAAATTCTTCCAGCTTCAGAACGTTTATCAGCCATTATTTTAAATCCTTAAGTAAAGTTTTACTAGGTAATTCAGTATCAAATAAATCTTTAAAATTTGGGATAGGAATATCAAATAAATTTAAAGCATCACTATCTAATTCAAAATTATTTTCATCAGTTAAAACACGAGTTTGAACAGCTTGACGAGATAATGCAATAGCGCGTGGCGAAGTAGTTGCAACAATATTACCATCAAGGTCCTTAATCGCAACATCAGTTTTATCAAAATCAGCTTTTTCTTTATAAATTTCAAGCGTTTTAGTTGAATTATCACTAAGTATTTTTTGATTATCGACATAAGAACTAGGTAAAGTAATTTCAACTGGCTTATTAATAGCCAAAGAAGCGTTTAAATTATTATCGACAGCAACACTGGCTTTGAGTTTAACACCAGCCAAGCCATCTTTCATAGCTTGCGAATACTCTTTTGAATTAGCAACAAGCTTTTCTAAATTTTGATTATATACTTTTTGATTTTCGCCAATAGTTGAGATATATTTAGAAATTTCACTATTAATTTTTTCTTGAGATTTTAACACTTCTTTAAAATCTACACCAGTAGAAACAGCGGAATTAGTGCCAGTATTTGACGAAGCATTATCGTATATACGATCGCCAGTATAAGGATTATAAAGCGTTTTAGTAGTAGGATCAACCCAATATCCAGTTTTTCTATCAAATGTAACACGCCCTTGAATTTCTGGAGATTGATTATATAAATTATCTTTTTTAGCGCTAGCTTGTTTATCAAAAGCATTATTTTTCACAGCTCCTAAAACAGCTAAATTTAAAGACATAAGCTTTAATATATGATTTTGCTGATCCAAAACACCAAGTAAAGTTAGTGGGACACTGCTAGGCTTATCGTTATCAGATGGCCTAGGTAAATTATCTTCTTTAGGTTTTTCTTTTTCTTTTTGTGCGTCTATTGCTTTAGCTTCACGTTGTTTAGCATAATATTCACTAAGCTCTTTTATATTTTTATCAACATCTACACTTTCTTTTTTATCAAAAAAACTATTATAAACATTTTTTAATCCCCAAATACCAAGAGCAGTTATATCAGTAACAGGGTTATCTTTTAAATCAAAATTAGCACCAGCACCAATAGCACCAGCAACCCCACCAGCTTTTAAAGCACTATTAACTTGACTAACTTTACTAATAGCTTGAGTAATACCAGAATACATTATTTAAAATACCTTTCTTTATAAATAAATAGGTGGCTCGTTACTTTCGGATTTAGCTTGCTTTTCAACAGCTTCATTACGTAATCTTAAAAATAAACTAAATAAATCTTCTTCGCCAGAATATTCAAAAATTTGTTTAACAACATCAGATAAATCAAGAGAATTAACGGCAGAACTCTTAAAAATATAAGCATATAAAGCAATCACATATTTATAAAATGTTTTATCAAACTTAAATGATCTAACTAATCCAGCTGGAACAAAAATTCGGCGAACACTAAAAATACCAAGTTTTACTAATTCATAATCAAGACAAAAAACATCATAAAAAAGAATAAATTTATTAAGACCAAGTTGTAATAAAGAGCAACCTAAAACATAAAAAGGCAAGCTAAAATCTTTAATTTGAACGATTTGACCTTTAGAAAAAGCTCCTAAAGTAATATCACTTTGTATAGTTGAAAATGGCAAATCAAGAAGAGCAGAAGAAAAAATATTAGCTAGATTAAAATCAGAAGAGAGAAGTTTATGCCCCTTTGGTATATCTTTCTTTTCAATTTCAACGTAAAGACCAGAGATAGCAAAACGTATATCAGAAACATCTAAAGGATTTAAAATACAATCACAAATAAAAAATTCATCATCGCCACCATAAACCAAAAAATCAAACAATTTAACGAAAATTTGATTAGAATAAATATCTTTAAGATATATCGGATCACTAGCATTACAACGATGAATAGTTTTAATATCATCTAAAGAATAATTACAAGGCTGATACTGACTAAGACTATTTATTAAAGAACCGCTATCACTTAGAGAGAAAGCACCTAAATTTTTAATAATGTTTAACATTTTATAACCCTTTTTTTTTAAAATAAATCTAATCTAGGCTGTTTAACAGCAAAAATATATTTACGACCATTTCGCAAAGAATAACCTTTGCTATCTAATAGCTTTTTCAAATTTGTTTGAATAAAAAGAATATTTAATTCATCAAGAGCCGAGTAAAAAGCCTTTCTACTACCAATAACAATATCAGCCCAAATAAAACCAAGCTTTTTGGCATAAAGCCTTTTAACGATAGGACATTTAATATCAATACAAATAACATCCTTGCCACTATCTAATAATTCACACACCAAAAGACCATAAGCATTTAATTTTTGCATTGAAACCCCTTTAAAGCATTCGTTATAGGATGAATATAATCATCATTTCTTATTTTGCTAATGGCAACAAAAAAATCATTTAAAGAAGCGTTAAAAACATCAAAAAGGGGATTATCTATATCTAAATTCTGACTTTTTATAGTTTTTTCATTTTTTAAAAAATTGCCGGCAAGCTTTGATAAGCCGTATTCGTGAAGAGTTAAACCATCATTTTCAAGATCTTTAAGTGTTTCAGTAAAAACATATAAAAAATTTTCACCACTAACACCCAAATTAGTATAAACAGCACTTATAAAGGCTTTTAAAGCCATTTTTGCTTTTTTAATATCCTTTGACTGAATAAGATCGTGCATAGTAAGAGCTTTAAATTTATCATCGCCCCAAGGCAAGAGCATATCCCAAAATTTAAGCCTATCATCATCAAAATCGCATCTTTGATAAATTTTTCTTGCACTATCACTTTGAATAGTGCCAGCAGTTAAACGATTAATTTCATCATCAGTTAGATCATACCATTTACAAATACTAAGCCCTTGCGACCAAAAAGCCCCCAAATGATTAAAAATATAAGCAATTTCATCACTTTCATTAATAGGGATTAATCTTTTTATTGCAGATCGCCCAAACTCCGCTTCATGTCTAAATACAAACATATCAACAGCGGGGTTAAAGCCGTTTATTTCCCATTTTGTAAAAATTAGAGTTGAAATATTTTTGCTTTGAACTTGTTTTATTTTGTCATAAACCCTAAACATATGCGGATTTTTTCCGAAGCTTACACCTTCGAAGCGAGTAAAACGCATAAAATTATTAACATTAATTTCAGTTATATCATTAAAAACTGACGAATTTTCATCAATTATTAAATCATCGTCATCTTTTTTATATTGATCTGAATAGTTAGAAACCCTTTTTAAACTTCTAAATTGTAAAAAATCTTGTGGAGTATATTTTATGCCAGTTACATCAGTTGCAAGGTCGAGCCTTAAAACACTTATTTTAAAATGCTCTTTAAATATATCACTTAAAAATTTATTTACAAGCTCATAGGCTCTAACGTGTCCATATTTAAGTAAAAATATGCTTCTAAATTGAATTTTTAAATGATATAGCCCTTTTGGCTTAAATTTAGTATCTGAAATGGTGCAAAATATATCATCGTTTGAAAAATATCCAAAATATTGACCTAAGCCTTTACTTGATACTTTAAAATTTCCGTAATCAAAGCCCAAATCATCCAAAATATACTTTTCGCCAAATGTGCGTAAATTTTGTGCTTGTTGTTTTAGTGTAGCTATCTTACGAATAAAGCTTGAAAAAGTTGTATTAAAAAATTTTTCATCAATACAATTTACGCCTATAACTAAAGTATCGATACCTTGATGAAGTATTTTAAATCTATCGTCTTTATATATCATTTTTAAACCTTTAATAAAACCCAGCTTGTCCCGCCTAACCTTGCTGATAGTCTAGGCACGGGGCTAAGTTTTAGCCCCTATTTTTCAAGCGTTTGAGCCATTTTTAAGTGCTTCAAGTTTTAGCATTGCCGTGACAAAACTATCAATTGCAGGGACAAATTTATTAAAAACAATAACTGGAGTTGAATTATAAGCGTCCTTATAAATTCTATATTCGATCTTACCACTAGCGATATAAACTTCGTCATCTTTTAGATCAAGGTATTGCTCTTGCGTTATCCTTGTGGTATGCTCACCACCGCTATTTAAAGCGACAAAAGTCAGAACATAGCTATCATCCCACTTTTCAAACTCTCCAAGCTCGTTTACAATGGGATTGTTATCTTTATCTAGCTTTTGCTTACCATCGATCTTTTTAGTCTTTAAGACTTTAATCTTTTGCTCGAAACAATCTAAATTTTGGTTGAGAGATTGATAAATTTCTCTATAAAGATTTTCGCTTGTGCTGTCCATTAATGGAGCTGTTGCATTTTTTGCCATTTTTTTATCCTTTTTGAAAAAATTTGATTTTTTATTAAATATCTATTACTAATAATTTGAGAAAGATAAGCTTTGCTAATCTTTAAATGATCGCATATATCAGCCCTTGTTAAAGAATTTTTAGATGATAAGATTTCAAGAACTGAAAAGATTAGCTTATAATGAATTTTTTTCATTAAATAGCCTTTATTTCTGGATTAAATGGGAATAAGCTTTTTAAATAGCGGACTATCGCACACATAACAGCAACAATAGCAGTCATCTTCTTTTTGCCGTTAGCTAATAAACGCTCATAGCGTAACTTAAATTTAGCGTTAAAACGAATTGCACATAATGCAGTCATAAAAAGAATACGCCTTATATTAGAATTACCCATTTTATTTATCTTTTGGCTTTTATGAACGCTTGAGCCACTTTGAAAAATTCTAGGACTAAGACCAATAAAGCTTATAAATTGTTTTTCAGATTTATCCCTATTAAAATGCAGTTGTGGAAATAAATTTAAAGCGAGATCAACTCCAAAGCCTTTATTTTCTTTAATGATCTCTTCGGTTTCTGGAATAGCTTTTTTAACAAGATCAAAAGCTAGTTTTTGAAGCATAGCTTGAAGTTTTGCAATCTCTTTTATAAGATTTGCGATAACATCATCAATTACTTTATTATCTAAAGTTTTTTGAGAACTTTTAAAATTTTTAAGTTGAGTATTTATTTTTTGGAGCAAATTTAAGGTTGAATTGTAACTTTTTATCTCTAAATACTCGGAATTATACTTATCAGGTGCGATCTCGCTTTTAAAAGTCCTAGCATAAACAGCTAAGCCATAACTATCGCTTATATCAGTCTTCATAGTGCTAAGATGTTTTAAAAAAAGAGACGACTTATAAGGATTTGTAATGTTATATCTAATATTTAGATCAGATAAAGCCCTTTGAAGGGCTAAATGATAATTTGATGTGGCTTCAAAAACAACTAAAATTTCATCGTTTTTAAAACTATCAAAATAAACTTTGATAAGCTCATAGTTATTAGGCAATGTTTCAAATTTAGCTTTCTCACTCGTGATAGAAGTTAAAAAACAAACGTCGATTTTATCTTTAGAAACATCAACACCACAAAAAAATGCTTTTTTCATTTTTGATACTCCTGAATAAAATTTAGGTTATGTTTCTTTCTTGTATTCAGTGTCAAAGCACTAAGATTTTTAATCGAAACATTAACCCATAAGCCCTAAATCTAAGCTACAGTGTAAAAGATCACTTAATTTAAAAGCAGGGACTTATGGAAATTTTATAAAATCAAGAGAGAAAAACGAAACAAGACAAGTAAATTCTCTCTGATTTTATGGAAGTATCATACAAAATTTAAAAGGCGGACTAAGCCGCCTCTTTTTTAGTGAGTTAAGAAATACTCTTGAATTTTGGCTTTGTCGCTTGTTTTTGTAAGCGCAAGCATCAAAAGCACTCTAGCTTTTTGCGCGTTTAGATTATCGCTTGTTAAAAAGCCGTATTTTGCGTCGTCTACTTCGCCGTCCATAGTCGTCTCGCCACTTCCTACACGTGAGTCGCGAACTACCACTACGCCAGCTTTTGAAGCCTTGCCAAGAGCCTCTAGCACGCTAAAGTAAGGGTTGCCGTTGCCAAGACCAGCGCTGATGATACCTTTTGCGCCGTTTTTAACAGCTATGTTTACAAAGTCAGGGTTATCATTTGCATGAGAGTAGATGATATCAACTCTTGGAAGCTCTTTTACGCCCTCTAGATCAAATGCTGATTTTGCTGTGTGTTTTCTAATCGGATTCATATAGTATTTTACGTTGCCATAAAAGACTGTACCGATTTTGCCGCTATTTGGTGATTTAAAGGTATCAACACCTGTTGTGTTGGTTTTGGTTACCTCTCTAGCAGCGTGAATTTCGTCATTCATAGTGACCACAACGCCCTTGCCTACGCTATCTTTGCTGATAGCTACATTTACAGCGTTAAATAAATTTAGTGGACCGTCTGCGCTTAGCGAGCCGCTATTTCTCATCGCACCTACAAGCACAACTGGTTTGTCGCTTTTAACTACTAAATTTAGAAAGTAAGCTGTCTCTTCCATAGTATCTGTGCCGTGAGTAACGACGATACCATCAGCTTTGCCGCTGTTTAGAAGCTCGTTGATTCTATTTGCAAGCTTTAGCCAAACTTCATTGTTCATATCTTGTGAACCGATATTTGAAATTTGCTCACCTTTTATGGTAGCGATCTTGTTGATATCTGGCACGGCTGCGATTAGTTTATCGACCGTAACAGTTCCAGAAGTATAGCTAGAATCAAGCGATCCTGAGCCGCTTCCTGCTATCGTTCCACCAGTAGCTAGGATGTAGATGGTTGGCTTAGCAACCGCTAAAGTAGCACCTAAAATCATGAGTAACACCGCCTTAAAGATTAAACGCATTTTAGCTCCTTTGCATTAAAATTTGCTAGAGCATTATAACGTCATATATTTAAAAAATTTATTAATTTTTTAAATTTATATTTATTTAAAAAATTCTTATCAAAAGCATATAAATTCCAGTCGAAACGACTATGCTAAGAAGGGCATTTTTGAATTTCAAATGCACCAAAACAGCCGTTAAAACCGCCACTATCTCGCTTAAGCCATAAGGAAACTCGCTAAATTTCGTATCTTTTAAGCCGTAGCAGACCAAAACGACCATTATCATCATGCCCATATGCTTCTCAATGGCGTCTAAATAAGGGTTTGACTTATAGTTTTTCAGAGCATAAAACGGCGTTGCTCTCGTTATAAAAGTAGCTAGAGCACTTAAAAGCACTGCCACAAAAAGTACCGTCTCGCTTGAGCTTACACTTATCAAATCTTATCCTTGAACAAAAGCAAAAATATAAAACAAAGCGCCATTGAGCCAACAAGCACAAATTTAGCTGGAAATAGGCTCACTCCAAGCACACCAAAAAATGTCGCCGAAAAAAGCACGCGGTAGTTTTTATCATTTTTAAACATTTCAATCACAATAACTATAAAAAGTGCCGTTAAGCTAAACTCAAGCCCTTTTGTATCGGCCTTTATAAAATCGCCAAGTATCGCTCCAAGCAGAGTCCCAGCCGCCCAGTAAGACCAAGAAAGGATATTTAGCCAAGTAAAGACAAAACTTCGATCACTTGCCTCTTTTAGTCCCAAATTTTTAAATATCGCAAAGGTCTCATCTGTTAGCAAAGCGATGTTTAAAAGCCTAAATTTGATCCCACTATACTCTTTTAAAAGTGAAATTCCGTAAAAAGTGTGGCGTAAATTTACTAGATAGCTCACGATAAAAACCTCAACTAGCCCCGTGCCCGCACTAAAAAGCGATAGCATCATAAACTGCGCTGCGCCGCCGTAAGCAAGAGTGCTAAGTGCCACAGCGATAAATGCGCTCACACCCATGCTTTTAGCCAAAATGCCAAAGGCGACACCAAGCGGAAAATAGCCCATAAAGATAGGAATAGATAGTTTAAAAACGTAGTTAAATGTCAAATTTTTACCTTCATAAAAAGCCAAAATGTTAGCAAAAATTTGAAAAACTTATAGTAAAAATAGAGTTAAATTTTATAAAATAATAAAAATTTATGGAGCCAAAAGATGAAAAAGATAATTTTAATTTTATTTTGTATTCTTTTTTCTTGGGGTAAAAATTTTGATGCCACTAAGCTTGAAAGTGAATGCGCTTTAAATAACGTAGAAAGCTGCACCGATCTTATATATATATCTACCTTGACAAAAATGAGCGCGATAAAATGTCAGCTATGGCAAACAAAGCCTGTGAGCTAGGCAATCCACATAGCTGTCTATTTTTAGGAAATATATATCTACAAAAAGATGCTCTAGCGCAGGAAAAAGAAGAAGGGCTTAAGCTTTATAATAAAGCTTGCGAACTAAAAAATGCATTTGCTTGCTACACTCTTGCACTTATCTACGAAACCGGAGATGCTGGTATATTGCAAGATAAAAATAGAGCAAAAAAGCTACTATAAAAAAGCCTGCGAGCTTGATTTGGATGAAGCTTGCAGTAGCTTAAAAATTTTAATTAATTAAAAATTGCTTTTATTCTTACTCATAAAAGTAGAAATTTTAGACAAAATGTGCCAAATTTTTATTTAGCCCAAATTAATGCGTCTGTTTTATCGAATCCTTGCCTTTTGACGTTTTATTTAAAAAGTAAAATACCTCAAGCGTAAAAGAAAGCAGTATAAGCCCAACGATGATTAGAGTCGCGTTCATACTACCTACCTTTTAAGTCCATTTACTATTTCGAGCATCGAATCACTCGTAGTTATCGCCTTTGAGTTTGCCTCGTATGCGCGCTGACCAGTGATAAGATCAGTCATCTCTTCAACTAGCTGAACGTTACTCATCTCAACAAATCCTTGTCTGATCGTACCAAGCC
Organism: Campylobacter concisus; assembly: GCF_001891085.1. NCBI lineage: Bacteria > Pseudomonadati > Campylobacterota > Epsilonproteobacteria > Campylobacterales > Campylobacteraceae > Campylobacter > Campylobacter concisus. The sequence continues at coordinate 68,105 of NZ_JXUP01000005.1, read as the reverse complement.
CATCAAGTCCTGCAACGCCTACCACAACATTACCGCTAGCACTTGTTTCTAGGTAGTTGTTATCGCCCATTGAGTGAAGGCCAGCTGGGTTTATGAAATTTGCTAGCTCGATCTGACCTATCTGAGCCATCTCTCTCTCGCCTGCTTGAAGCACTGACACGGTGCCATCTGTGCCGATAGAAATTTGCGTCGCATTTGCAGGGACCGTGATCTGAGGGATGAGCTGATAGCCATCGCTATTTACGATAGTGCCGTTTGCATCAAGCTTAAATGCACCATTTCTAGTATAGGCTGTAGTGCCATCAGGGAGCTGAATCTGAAAAAATCCATTGCCAGCTATTACCATATCTAGGTTGTTGCTGGTCTCTTTAAAATAACCCTGAGAGAAAATTTTATTTATCGCCGTTGGACGCACACCAAGACCCACCTCGATGCCCGTTGGGCTTGTAGTTGTCTGGCTTGTAGCCGTACCTGCATACTCCATGACTTGATACATAAGATCAGCAAATTCAGCCCTATTTTTCTTGTATCCATAAGTATTTACGTTTGCGATGTTGTGTGAGGTTACGTCTATCTGCGTCTGCTGAGCTATCATACCAGTGGCCGCAGTGTAAAGTGATCTCATCATAGTTTTATCCTTTTATTAAGCTTTTAGGGCTAGTTTTTGAACAGCATCTTGGTTAAGATCGTTCATGTGGCTTGTCATAACCTTTTGATACATATCAACTAGGCGCTGGGTTTCTATAAGACCCACCATTTCTAAAACTGGGTTTACGTTTGACATCTGAGCATATCCTTGCATCACGCTATCAGCCTCGTCAAGCTCTGTGATGTCATCAAAATTTCTACTCTCAAAGAGATTATCTCCGACCTTTTTTAGATCTCTTATCTCTCTTGGCTGAGCTATAAAAAATTTAGAAAATTGATTGTTATTTGAGTATAAATTTCCATTTTTATCGGCAGTTAGCACCTCACCTTGTGGCACTTGGATACCTCTTTGGCCAGGATTTTGTGCCTCGTAGCCACTTGGTAAAACCTTATAGCCCTCTTTTGTGACGATATAGCCGTCGCCGTCAAGGCTAAAAGAGCCATTTTTACTAAGTTTTACGCCATTTGGAGTATCAACTAAGAAAAATGCGTCATCTCTTTTTATCGCAAAGTCAAGTGTGTTTGAGCTGTATTTAAAGCCACCAGCGCTAAAGTCGGTATACTCTTCGCTCACTTGTGGTACACGATCAAGCGTTCTATTTAAAAATTTAGCTCCGTCTTTTGTGTGATTTTTAAGCGGAAGCTCATCTTGCGTCTCTTTAAAAATTCTCGCAAAGTCACCGATAACTACGTCATTTCGTTTATAGCCGATCGTATTTACATTTGCAAGGTTATTTGAGATCACATTTAGTCTGTTAAACTGCGTTACCATGCCAGCAGTGGCTTGATAATAACCATTTTGCATAAAATTTCCTAGTCAAAATTTGATTTTTATAGCTACTAAGCAATCATCGTTCCAACTTTCTTTTTATACATATTTACAAAATTTGGGTATAATCCACTTTCTTTTAAACAACACTTAAATCATAATTAGACGATTCGAAAGGAAATTTATGAGCGCCGCAAAAGACTCTTTTTCTCAAATAGAAGAGCTTTTTGCTGAAAATGCAAAAGGCTTTTTGACATACGAAAAATTAGTAAAATTATTAGACAAAGCTCCGACTGCTACGATAGTAAAAAAGATAGAACAACTAGCAAAAACAAACAAAGTCCAGCTCATCACATCTGCTGAGGCCGCAAAGCTTAGAAATTTAGCTGATGCTAAAAAGCGTCAAGAAAACGCTCAAAAAAGTGATCAAGATATCGACGAGGATCTCGATCTTTCAGGCGAAAGTGACCTTTTAGAGTGGTCAAGATCTGATAGTCCAGTGAGGATGTATCTAAGAGAGATGGGTCAGATCGCGCTTCTTACAAAAGATGAGGAAGTTGAGATCAGCAAAAGGATTGAGCTTGGCGAAGATATCATTATCGATGCATTTTGTTCTGTGCCATTTTTGATCGATTTCATACTTGACTATAAAGAGCCACTTATCAACAGAGAACGCCGTGTAAAAGAGCTTTTTAAGAGCTTTGAAGACGAGAGTGAAAACGAAGAAAATGAAGATAGCGAAGACGATATAGACGAGGAAGATGAAGAGAACGAAGAAAACGAAGCTCCTAAAAAATCAGCCAAAAATGACAAGCGCGCTGAAAAAGTTATAGAGAGTTTCAAGGCCCTTGAAAAGGCAAAAAAAGAGTGGCTAAAGACTGCAAACAAGCAAGATAAAGTTGAGAGCGACGATACGGCTTCAAAGATGACTCTTGCATTTAAAAAGAAAATTTTAAAAGAGAAGCTAATGGATCTTGGCCCAACAAGCAAGTTAATTAGCGAGATCGTAAAATCAATGGAGACAGCGCTAAAAAGCGACGATGAATTTGATAGAGAGCTAAAACGCTTGGAGTATCGCTTACCAATGTTTAGCGACGAGCTTAAAAAAAATCACAAAAGCATACTAAAAGATATCATCAAGCTTAGTAAGGAGGAGATCGCAGCTCGCGTGCCAGAAGCCACAATGGTATCAACTTATGTCGAGATCAAAAAGCTATTTACTACAAAAGAGGCAAGCAAGCAAGGCTTTGATCTTGAGCCAACAAGGCTAAAAGAAATTTTAGAGCAGATCAAACGTGGAAAGAAAATTTCTGACGAGGCAAAAGCCAGAATGGCTAAGTCAAACCTCCGTCTAGTTGTAAGTATCGCAAAACGCTATACAAACAGGGGCTTACCATTTTTGGATCTCATCCAAGAGGGTAATATCGGCCTTATGAAGGCGGTTGATAAATTTGAATATAGAAAAGGCTATAAATTTTCAACCTACGCCACATGGTGGATCCGCCAGGCTATTTCGCGTGCGATCGCCGATCAAGCAAGAACGATTAGGATACCTATCCATATGATAGAGACGATAAATCGTATCAACAAAATAAACCGCAAATATCTCCAAGAAGAAGGTAAAGAGCCTGATGTAAGCGTTATCGCAAAAGAGGTTGGGCTAAGCGTTGATAAGGTAAAACAAGTCATCAAGATCACAAAAGAGCCTATCAGTCTTGAAGCTCCTATCGCAAACGAAGAGGATGGAAAATTTGGAGATTTTGTCGAGGATAAAAGCTCTCTTTCTCCGATAGAGCAAATTTTAAAAAGTGACCTCAGAGAGCAGATAGATGATGTGCTTTCGCAGCTAAATGAGCGTGAGAAGGCGGTTATTTCAATGAGATTTGGCTTGCTTGAAGATGAGAGCGACCGCACACTTGAAGAGATCGGAAAGGCTCTAAACGTCACTCGCGAGCGTGTTCGCCAGATAGAAAGCTCAGCTATCAAAAAACTAAAACATCCAAAAGTTGGTAGAAAACTTAAAAACTACATTGAGGGCTAAAAGCCCTTTTCTTTGGGATATTTTCCTTAAGACTTTCTCTTTAGCTTTATAAAATTTAAAAAATTTTTTAGCAACAAATTTCACTAACAATCTACATTGATTTTATTATTGAAAGGCTGGATTCAGCCCTCATTTAGCCATTAGACCAACTTAAAAATACAAAAAACTTAATATTTTTTAAAGAATAAAGTTAGATAAAAAGAATTTACCGGCACAAAACCGGTAAAAATTTATTCAGCTAGAAGTTTATCTAGTTTTGCGGCCAAACTCGTAGTATCATGAGCTTTAGCTAAGCTCGCAGCATGAAGTTTTAAATTTGCTTGTAAATTTTCTTCCAAGCTCTTTGCGATATCGCTGCTATCAAGATTTTCTACGCTATTAGCATTTGCCACACTTCTTGCGGCTAGAGCATTTATACCTCTAAATACAGCATTTTGTGTTGATCCGATCTCTGAGCGAAGTGAATTTATATTTTTTAAAATTTCACCTGTATTTGAGCCGTCATCTTTGACATTTAAAAGAGCATTTGTACCCAAATTTATATTTTTTGTACTCTCGCCTGTAAAAAATCCAAGCTCAGCATCAAATATGTTTTTGCCGTTAAATTTAGCCTCTTTTACGCTATCATTCATAGCATTTCTTAGTGCGTTGATTTCGCCCTTTATGCCTTTTTGTTCATTTGCTGAGAGAGTAGGATTTGTAAGCTTACTTGAAAGCTCGCCTATTCTATCTGTACTTTTACTTAAATTTAAAAGCGTTGAATCAGCGATTTGAAGCATACCGATCATGTCGTTTGCATTTGCCAAACCTTCGTTCAAGACATTTGTTTGCGAAAGCAAACTCTCTGCGATTTGTAAATTTGCACCTGAAGCTTTGATTTCGCTGTTTGCAGAGATAGCATTTAGCGCTTTCTTCTCGCTATTTTTTGCTTGATCTAAATAATAGTTTCCTGAAGCCTGGTTCGCAGTATAAGTTCCTAACTTCATAACAACTCCTTTTTAATAATTCGCTATGGATTCTACTATAAATTCTATAAAAAGTTGCAAAATCTCTATAAAATCTATTTTTCTTTACTCTTCTAGTCTCACTGCAACTGATTTTTTATGAGCAGTTAGTCCTTCAGCTTCAGCTAGCTGCATGCATGATTTGCCAAGATGCATGATACCTTTTCTACTTACTGAAATGATCGAACTTCGTTTCATGAAATTTTCAACTCCAAGCGGCGAGTAAAATCTAGCACTTCCACCAGTTGGCAATGTGTGATTTGGTCCAGCGATATAATCACCCATCGCTTCAGGCGTAAAGTGTCCAAAAAATATAGCGCCCGCATGAGTCACATCATCGATATAACTTAAAGCATCGTTTGTAGCGATCTCTAGGTGCTCAACAGCAAGCTCATTCATGAGAGCAAAACACTCTTTTAGATCTTTTGCCACTATTATTGCAGCTTTATTTCTTATGCTTGCACTTGCGATCGGCTCACGTTTTAGTGTCTTTAGCTCATCTTCGATGTGTCTTTGCACCGTTCTTGCGAAAGCTTCTACTGGCGTTATCAAAAAGGCACTTGCTATCTCGTCGTGCTCGGCTTGAGAGAGCATATCGATAGCTATGTGGCGAGGATCGGCACTATCATCAGCGATTACGCCTATCTCGCTTGGACCAGCGATCATATCAATATTTACGTCGCCATAAACTAGCTTTTTAGCAGTCGCTACGTAGATATTGCCAGGTCCTGTGATGACATCTACTTTTGGTACCGTTGCAGTTCCGTATGCCATCGCTGCGATAGCACTTGCACCGCCTACTTTAAAGGCCGTCTTTATGCCACAAAGGTGCATTGCCGCAAGAAGCAAGGTATTTACCTTGCCATTTGGCGCTGGAGTACACACTACGATCTCTTTTACGCCAGCTACGATCGCTGGGATCGCATTCATAAGAAGCGAGCTAGGATAAGCCGCCTTACCACCTGGGATATAAAGACCAGCGCGGTCAACCGCTGTGTATTTTGCGCCTAGCAAGATGTCATGCTCATCTTTATATGTCCAGTCACTTGGCTTTGTGCGCTCGTGATAGCTTTTTATCCTATCGTGAGCTAAATTTAAAGCTACTCTTAGGGCGTTATCTAGCGAATTATAGGCAGCCTCCATCTCTTTTACGTCGATTATTATGTCGTTTTTACTTGTAACGCTAAATTTATCAAATTTAGCTATCTGCGCAAAAAGTGCACTATCGCCATCTTTTCTTATCTCATCTATTATTCCAGTAACCACCGGCATTACAGCACTCATGTCATTATCACTTCGTTTAACAAGCTGTAAAAATTTACTCTCAAAATCAGCGTCACTACTATGAAAAAATTTCATTTATGCTCCTTTAATTTTAATTTTCTCTCATATCTTTGTCTTTGTGTAATGTTACCTAAAATTCCGCCCTGGTGGATATATAAAATTTCGCTCCCAAGCTTATCTAAATTTGCAAAAAGTGTCATAAAGCCCACCGGGTCGTAAATAAGCTCAAATTCAACACCACTTTTGCAAACCTCAAGCCAAATTTCATAAAGCTCTTTATATAAATTTCCAAAATGATACTTCTTTGGGGGATTTAAAATTTGCACTTTGCTGTTTTTATCTAGCTCATAAATTTGCTTTTTTAGATAGTCGCTGTCTCCTACGCAAGGGGCTGTAAAAACCCTAAGATCGGTGTGTTTTGCCAAGTAGCATGCGCTTGTGCCTGTGCCTGATGGCAAAAAAATATCAGGCCTTATGCCACTTTTTTTGCTCCACTCATTTATCTCATTTGCTTGCGTGATGAAGCCAAGCTCGGCCTCGCTTTGTGCTATGCCCTCGTTTATAAAGAGCGCGTTTTGGCTCTTTGCTAGCTCTCTAGCAAATTTCTCACGCTCCTCTTTTACAAAAATTTCCATGCCATTTTCAAGTGCAAATTTGAAATTTCCAACCGGATCTTGCTCTAAATTTGAGCTTAGATGAGAGACGACGTAGTAGAATTTAAGCCCTTTTAGCTTGGCAAAAAGACTTAAGCTATACATCGCGTTTGACTGGCTTGAGCCATGAGATACGATGGCTTTAATGCCGCTAAGATCGGCCTTTAGAAAATACTCTAGCTTTCTTGCTTTGTTGCCGTTAAACTCGCCTAGCAGATCATCTCTTAAAAGCCAAAATTCTCGCTCTCTTAAGCGAATTTTATCAATCACCCTTAAACTCCAAAAATTTCTCTATCTCGTTGATAGCCTCTTTGTTTGAGAGTGAAAATTTGATCTCTATGCGCCTTGAAGCGTCCTTGTCCTCGGCTCCGTCTTTAAAAACTAGCTCATTGTAGCTTCGGCCACTTGCTACGAGTAGCTTTCTAAGGCGTGCATCATCGCTAAATGAGTTTATAAACTCCATCACAGCGTAGGCTCTTTTTTGCGAAAGCTCCAGGTTATAAATGTAGCTTCCATCGCTATCTGTAAAGCCCTCTATGACGATCTGGTCGATGTTTGAGGCGATCTCTTTATCATTTAAAAGCACGTCAAAATACTTACTAAGCGTCGCCTTTAACTCCTCTTTGACCTCTTCTTTTAAAACTGCACTGCCCTTGTCAAAAAGCACTGAGGAGCTAAGCTTTAGCGCGCCTGAGTTTGGATCGATCTCGATGCTTGATCCCAGCCTATCTTTTAGGGCGCTGATCACTTTTACCCTTATGCCAGTTAGGTTTTTGACCCTGTCACGAGTGACGTTTAGATCCCTTAAAAGCTCGTCGTATCTAGCCTCTTTTTTGCTTACTTGCTCGAGCAAAAAGGCGATCTTGGCTAAATTTTTCTCGCTACTTGCATTTGCGTCGCTTAGCGCTCTATCTTTTGATGAAATTTCATCATTTAGCACGATCATTTTTTGGTTTAGATCAAAAATGCTGGCATTTAGCTCTTTTATGCTCGCATTTGCATCTTTGTTTTCATCTATGAGCTGGGCTAGTTTTTCTTTTAGGGCGTCTATTTGGATGACAAAGATTTCATTTGATTTTTTTAAATTTATGTTTTCGTCGCTTATCTTTGAAAGCTCGCTTTTTAGGGCGTCATTTAGCTCTTCAAGGGTGAAATTTCTGCCCTGGGCGTCTTTTAAATTTGCTAAAGCTGTGATGATAGCTTGCTCTTTATTTTCAAGGGTGTTTTGAGTTAGGACGTATTTTACGACGACAGCGCCGATTAGCAGCATAAAAACAAAGAGCAGACCCGCCATCAAGTCCGCGTACGAAACCCAAAAGCTCGATTGATCTTCGTTATTTTTGTTTATTTTCATTGCACTAGATTTTCGATTTTTTCTATTACAGAATTTGCTTCTTTATCGATCTCGTCTATGTTCTTCTTAAGCTCAGCAATGAGGCTCTCGCGCTCTTTTTCGCGCTCCAAGCTCCTGCCCTCTTGCTCATACGCTGCCTTAAATATCGTAGCACTCTCCACGAGCGAGGTTCTAAAAGCCTTTAATGCCTCGTTTTGCTCTTTCATCAAAGAGAGAGAAAATTCTTTTAAAATGGCATCAAAACTCTTGATAGTCTGCTCAAATTTAAGCTGGCTCTCTTTTGTGGCGTTTAAATTTCTACTAAAAATTTCGCCAAGCTTTGCATGCTCGGTTAAAATTTTAACCTCCATATCTTTAAAGGCGTTAGAAAACGCACCAACCGCCTTTAACATATCAGAGTGGATTTTTACAAATTCATCTTGTTTTAGTCCAGATTCATTTAGCATTTTTAAACTTGCACTAAGCTCTGCCTTGCTTTGATTGATGATATTTTTCTCAACCTCGCAAAGCTCTTTTAGGCTGTTAAATTTCTCATTTGTCTGTTCACTTAGCTCTTTTATAAATTTATCATCAAGCACCATTTTAAAGGCGTCGTGACTATCTTTAAAGTAGCCTACACTTGCTTTCATGAAATTTGCATTTAGCTCATTTTCCTGCCAGAAAAACTCACGGCTTAGCTCTTTTTGCTCGCTATAAAATCTCTCAAATTTACTAATGCCGATCTTTTCAAAAAACATCCACCAAAGCGCTAAAAATATGCCATATATCGATACATAAAACGCCGTAGCCACGCCGTTTAGCAGTATAGCGATCTCTTTTTCAAGTCCGTTTGCAGTGCTTGAGCTAAAGCTTGGCATAGAGATAGCGATACTGATAAATGTACCCAAAATTCCAAGCATAGGAAAGACTGCTTGGCCGATGTTTGCTAGGTTGTCATTTCTAAAATTTCTTGTATAGCTCTCGAAAAAATCTTCAAATTTAGCGTTTGCCTTTTTGACGCCTGAGATTTCAAAGAGATGAGCGATGATAAATTCTTTTAGCCTTATCTTGTAGTCTTTGGCATTTGCTAAAAAATTTGAGTAAACTACCAAAGCGCTATGGCGTGAAAATATAAAAGCGACAAAGAGTATAACGCCCATCATAACGATGGTGTGAAGCTTCATCTGAAAATTTATAACGCCAAGATACGCGAGTATCGCCAAGATGTAGATAGCTAAAGGGATAAAGATAACTTTAAAAAAGACAAAGAAAGAGTGAGCTTGGCGCTCTTTTGGCACGCTTAGCTCACTAAAATCATTTTGATTTTGCATAGGATTAGTTCCTATTTAGGCAGTTTAAGTCGCTAAAAGCAGTCTGAAGACGCTTAACCATGCTCTCCTCGCCACTTCTTAGCCATTTCCTTGGGTCGTAGTATTTTTTATTTGGCTTATCATCGCCCTCTGGGTTGCCGATCTGACCTTGCAAGTATGCTCTATTTTTAACCTCATACTCACGCACGCCGTCCCAGAAAGCCCACTGAGTATCAGTGTCAATGTTCATCTTGATAACGCCATAACTTACAGCATTTTTGATATCTTTTAGCTCACTGCCACTACCGCCGTGAAATACAAAATTTACTGGCTTGTCGCTTTTTGTGTTAAATTTCTTAGCGACATAGGCTTGTGAGTTTTTAAGAATTTCTGGTCTTAGCACGACATTGCCCGGTTTATAGACACCATGAACGTTGCCAAAACTAGCTGCGATGCTAAATTTATCGCTTATCTTGCTTAGTCTTTCATAAGCAAGCGCGACATCCTCTGGCTGAGTGTAAAGAAGTGCGTTATCAACGCTTGTGTTATCTACGCCATCTTCTTCGCCACCAGTGACGCCAAGCTCGATCTCTAGGCTGATGCCAAGCTCACTAAGCTCTTTTAGATACTTCTCGCATGTGCTTAAATTTTCGTTGATATTCTCTTCACTAAGATCAAGCATGTGAGAGCTAAAAAGTGGCACGCCGTGAGTTTTTTTATACTCATGACTTGCTTTTACTAGCTCATCTATCCAAGGCAAAAGTTTTCTAGCAGCGTGGTCAGTGTGTAAAATGACTGGCACGCCATAAGCCTTAGCAAGCAGATGAACATGTTTTGCTCCAGTGATTGCACCAAGAACGGCTGCATTTTCGCAGGCTTGACCAGCGTAAAAACCTGCACCGCCATTACTAAACTGAACGATAACAGGCGAGTTAGCAACCTTTGCCGCTTCTAAAACAGCATTTACTGAGTCGCTGCCTACGACATTTACAGCAGGTATTGCAAAACCTTGCTCTTTGGCATAAGCATAAAGTTTTGTTACATCATCTCCGCTTAAAACACCAGGTTTTACGATATCTAAAACGCCCATTTTATCCTCCAAATTTTATTTGTATTCTATCTTTGCTTTTTGGCGTAGAGCTTCACTTTTTTGTCTAACAGCAGCTTGGAATTTCTCCATTTTTACAGCTTGCTCGATCTCTGGTTTTGCTTGTTCAAAGCTTACAGTGCCAGCTGCCTTGCCATCTTCTTTTAAGATAACATGATAGCCAAACTGAGTTTTAACTGGTTTTGTTGAAACTGTGCCATTAGCCATTGAAAATGCTGCGTCTGCAAAAGGTTTTACCATTTGGCTTTGACCAAACCAGCCAAGCTCGCCGCCGTGTGCTGCTGAGCCTTTGTCGATTGATTTTTGGCTTGCTAGCTCTGCAAATTTCTTAGTTAGAGCCTCGCCTTTTAAATTTTTAAGTTGAGCGATGATGTCGTTTGCTGTTTTTTCATCTTCAACCAAGATGTGTCTTGCTCTTGCTTGAGCTGGTTGATTCATACTAGCTTTGTTTTTGTTGTAAAAATCTCTTAAATCGCTATCGCTTACCTTTATACCGTCAAATAATTTTCTCATATAAAGCTCAACTGCGATGCCTTCTTGTGCAGCTTTTACAGCCTTGATGTAATCAACATCTTTTTCAATGCCTGTCGCTTTTGCGTCTTTTAAAAGAAGTTTTCTGTTGATTAGATCGTCGATTATACGTTTTTTCTCATTTGGTTGAAGCTTGCTAGCGTCAAAACCTGGCATAGCCGCTGATAAAAGTGCTGAGATATCGCTATCGTTTATAGCATCGCCATCAACTGTTGCAACTACTGCTGCATTTAGAGTGACAGCTGCAGCTAAACTTAAAACTGCTGGAAACAAAAATTTTTTCATATAAATCCTTTAAAAAATTGATTTTATGGGCAAGATTATATCAAATAAAGCGATAACTTTTCATTTAACTTAAGAAAATAAGATAAAATACGAAAATGAGAACAAAAAAAGATATTTTAGAGATAAAAAGAAGACTTCTAGAAGAGTTTAAAGACGCTAAAAGCGAGCTTAAATTTAGAAATTTATATGAGCTACTTGTCTGTGTCATGCTCTCAGCTCAGTGCACCGATAAAAGGGTAAATTTGATCACCCCTGCCCTATTTGAGGCTTATAAAGATGTCTATGAACTAGCTAGTGCAAATTTAGCGAGTCTAAAACTAATGATAAACTCGTGCAGCTTTTTTAATAACAAAGCGGTAAATTTAATCAAAATGGCAAACAGCGTGGTTGAGCTTTATAATGGAGAAATTCCACTTGATGAAGAGAAGCTAAAAGCGCTTGCTGGAGTTGGGCAAAAGACCGCTCATGTCGTGCTTTTAGAAGCTACAAATGCAAATGTTATGGCTGTTGATACGCACGTTTTTAGAGTGGCGCACAGACTTGATCTTAGCCATGCAAAGACGCCAGAAGCCACTGAAGCTGATCTTAGCCACGCCTTTAAAACAGATCTTGGCAAGCTTCATCAAGCCATGGTGTTCTTTGGACGTTACACCTGTAAAGCCAAAAAACCGCTTTGCCATGAGTGTATTTTAAATGATCTTTGTAATAGCAAGGACAAGGTTATTTAATCTTCTCAAGCTTTGCTAGAAAATTTTTAGCATCTATAAAGCCGATAGTTCTAAGAAATTTTAGCTCATCGCCACCACTAAATAGCAAGAGTGCAGGCGGATCAATAAGCCCAAAATTTCTTAGCATCTCATCATTTTGTGATCCGCCATTTGTTACATCGATACGAATAAGTGCAAAATTTGCCAAAGCATCTATAACGTCACTATCTTTAAAAGTGATCTTTTCTATCTCTTTGCAGCTTGCACACCAATCAGCATAAAAATCTACTAGAACGGGTTTGGTTGAGTTTTTTATTACCTCATTTAGTTCATATAAATTTTTAACAGAATTAAATTTTAATGCACTATCACTTTTTGCCAAATTTAGTCCAGAAAGCGGAGAAAAAGCCTCCTTTGAGCCTAAAAATGAACCGACTATTAGCATAACTGAATATATAAAAACCAAGATAAAAAACGCTTTTTTAAACTTAGCCCAGCTTTGCTCTGCTACTTCAAATGCCCCAAAATAAACCGCCATAAAAACGCCTATAATGCCATATCCTAATAGCTCAAAAAATTCTCCAAGCACACGTGCAAGGATCCAAACTGCCATGATGAGCATCAAAAAACCAAAGATTTTTTTCACCTCATCCATCCAACTACCAGGTTTTGGCAAGAGCTTTCCAGAGCTTAGCCCAATAATAAGCAGTGGCACTCCCATGCCAAGCCCCATGACAAAAAGCATAATGCCACCATAAAAGATATTTCCACTTTGAGCGATATAAAGAAGTGCGCCAGCTAATGGTGCTGCTACACAAGGCGATACGATGAGAGCTGAGGCAAAACCCATAATAAAAATTCCAACATAGCCTGAACTATTTTGCGATTTTTTACTTATCAAATTTTCAAATTTCGCTGGCAATTTTATATCATAAAATCCAAACATACTAAAGCTTAAAATGACAAAAATGGCCGCAAAAGTGCCGAGCACATAGATGTTTTGCAAAGCTCCTGCGATACCAAAGCCAAGCAGACTAGCCGCTACTCCAGCTAATGCGTAAGCTAGGCTCATCGCGACAACATAGATAAATGATAGTAAAAAGCCTTTTTTTGCATTTAAATTAGCACCTTTTGAGACGATTATACTTGAAAGTATCGGTATCATCGGAAAGACGCAAGGAGTTAGTGAAAGCAAGAGACCATAACCAAAAAAAGTAAGAAGCGAGATAAAGAAATTTTTATCTCCAAGCCCATTTGCGATATCTTGCTCGCTAGAGAATTCTTCAGCAAAGCTGTCGGTATCGCTTTTTTGCTCTTTTTTAAAAGTAGCGATGCTAAATTTTCCAGCTTGGTCAGTTATCTCATAAATTTTACTTTGTGGACGGTAACAAATGCCGTTTTTAGCACAGCCTTGATAGTTAATGTCAAGTATTGCTTTGCCATTTAAAAGATTTTCTTTTACCAAATTTAATGGGATAAAAATCGAAAAATCTTTTGGATAAATTTCATATTCTCCCGTATTTTCACTACTTGGCAAATTTAATAGCTCATTTATCTTTTTGCCAGCTAGCTTAATCTCAAAACTCTCTTTATAAAGATAGATATTTTCACCAAAGTTAAACTTCACTTCAACATTTTGACTATCAACGCTTGGAGTTAAAACAAAGGCTTTGCTAACATCTAAAACCTCGGCAAAAAGCGAGCCTGCAAACAAAATGAGCGAAAAAAGAAATTTTAAAAACATACTAATCCTTGCTAAATTAAAAAAGATGATTTTAGTCTAAATTCTTAAATTTATTCTATTTTATTGTAAAATCGTGAAAATATGTGAAATTTTAAAGGAGCAAAGATGTCAAAAGACAAAAAACACCAAAAAAGTGAGAAACTTGGCTATGAGGAAGAGCTTAGACTGCTTCAAATTGAACTTTTAAAATTTCAAAATTACGTAAAAGAAAAAGGCCTTAGAGTACTTATGTTAATGGAAGGGCGCGACGCAGCCGGCAAAGGAGGAACGATAAAACGCCTAACTGAGCATCTAAATCCAAGAGGTTGCCGTATAGTAGCGCTTGCTAAGCCAAGTGATGTCGAAAAAACGCAGTGGTATTTTCAAAGATATGTGACTCATCTACCAAGTGCCGGAGAGATCGTAATCTTTGATAGAAGCTGGTACAATAGAGCTGGTGTTGAGCCAGTAATGGGCTTTTGCACGCAAGAAGAGCATAAGGAATTTTTACGTGAAGTGCCAAAATTTGAAGAGATGGTCATAAACTCCGGCATAATTTTCTTTAAAATTTATCTATCAATCACAAAAGATGAGCAAAAAAAACGCTTCAAAGAGAGGCAAAATGATCCGTTAAAACAGTTTAAAATTTCACCCGTTGATCAAAAAGCACAAGAACTTTGGGATCAGTACTCTATCGCTAAATATTCTATGCTTCTTGCCTCTCACAATAGCATTTCACCATGGGTCATCGTCTCAAGCGATAACAAAAAAGAAGCTAGGCTAAATGTCTTTAAATTTATCCTAAGTCACGTTGAATATCCAAAAAAGATAAATGATTACTTAGAATTTGACAAAAACGTCGTAAGAGATGGAAGTGAAGAGATAAAACGCATAGAAGAAGGGCTAAATAAAGATAAGTTAAAGAGTATCGATTAAAGAATTTTTAACTTCTAGCTGGCGATTTGCTTAGATTTGCTAGCTAAATTTTTAAGCCCACCACATTACTTTTGCTAAAATGACCATTATTAGGCAAAGCACTAGAGCTATTAAATGTGAAAATTTACCAAATGGATCAGGCTTTTTTAAAATAATGACATTAAAAACAGAGATAAAAGTTACAAGGCACATTATGAGTAAAACAAAAATTTTTACAAGCAATAGCTTTTGAAAGTTGCTTTGCCACCAGCCAAGCTCGCCTCCAAAATAGTCTTTTGCCATATAAGCGCCACTTATTAAAAGCAATAAAAATGCCGTGCCAAAAACCTTTGCACTACCTTTTGTGTAGGCTTTTTTAACTATTTCAAGGGTTTTAGTATCAACCGTTTTTTTAGCAAATGGATATATACAAACATCGAAAAATACGTATCCTATAAATACAATGGCACAAATTAAATGAGTAATCAGAAAAAATAAGTACATTTTTTGCCTTTTTGTTTGGCATTATATAAATTTTAACTATTTAAAATACTTATTTTGAATCAATTTTAAGAATTTATGAAGATAAATTTATAAAAGAGCAAGGCAAGTGCCCTGCTCTAGGAGTTTTACTCGACTTCAGCGTCTATAACATCGTCGTCTTTTTTATTATTTCCGCCGTTTGCTCCAGCGTTTTCATCTTTTTTATACATAGCTTCTGCTAGTTTATGGCTAGCTTTGCTTAGAGCTTCTACTTTAGCATCGATTTGCTCTTTTGAAGAATTTTCATCTTTTAAGACCTCTTTTAGATCGTTTAGCGCAGCTTCGATGTTGCTTCTATCCTCAGCTGGGACCTTCTCGCCAAGCTCGCTCATGCTCTTTTCAGTTTGATGAACTAGTGCGTCAGCTTGATTTCTAGCCTCAACTGCGTCTTTGCGTTTTTTGTCCTCTTCTTTATGAAGCTCAGCATCTTTTACCATATTGTTTATCTCTTCTTCGCTTAAGCCGCTTGATCCAGAGATAGTGATGTTTTGAGCTTTGCCAGTTGCTTTATCTTTTGCTGAAACGGTTAAAATTCCGTTTGCGTCGATGTCAAACTCAACTTCTATTTGAGGTACGCCTCTTGGAGCTGCTGGGATGCCTTCGAGGTTGAAATTTCCAAGTGATTTATTATCTCTTGCAAACTCACGCTCACCTTGTAAAACCATAATAGTAACCGCACTTTGATTATCTTCAGCAGTTGAGAAGACTTGGCTTTTCTTAGTTGGTATGGTTGTACCTTTTTCGATGATCTTTGTCATCACGCCGCCAAGTGTTTCGATACCAAGGCTAAGTGGAGTTACGTCAAGAAGTAGCACATCTTTTACGTCGCCTTTTATAACAGCGCCTTGGATAGCAGCACCGATAGCTACGACCTCATCTGGATTAACGCTCTTATTTAGCTCTTTACCAAATGCCTTTTTAACCTCTTCTTGAACGAGTGGTACACGAGTTGAGCCACCGACCATTACGACCTCTTTGATGTCGCTTTTATTTAAACCAGCGTCTTTTGTTACCTCATTTATCTTAGTGATAGTCTCGCCCACAAGTGAGTCGATCATGCCCTCAAATTTAGCACGAGTTAGCTTTTTAACAAGGTGTTTTGGACCAGTCGCATCAGCTGTGATAAATGGTAAATTTATCTCAGTCTCTTGAGCTGAGCTTAGCTCTTTTTTAGCATTTTCAGCTGCTTCTTTCAAGCGTTGAAGTGCCATGATATCGCCTTTTAGATCGATACCAGTTTCGTTTTTAAACTCACTTACTAGCCAGTCGATGATCTTGTTATCAAAGTCATCACCACCTAAGAATGCGTTACCACCGGTTGCCAAAACTTCAACGATATTATCGCCAGTTTCAAGCACTGTAACGTCGAATGTACCGCCACCTAGGTCATAAACTAAAATTTTCTCAGCCTCTTTTTTATCAAGACCATAAGCAAGTGCCGCAGCTGTTGGCTCGTTGATGATACGAAGCACGTTTAGTCCTGCGATCGTTCCAGCCTCTTTTGTAGCTTTTCTTTGGCTATCGTTAAAGTATGCAGGTACGGTGATAACCGCGTCTGTTACCTTTTCACCAAGATATGCTTCAGCGTCTTCTTTTAGTTTGATGAGAATTTTTGCTGAAATTTCTTGCGGAGTATAGACCTTACCAGCGATCTCAACCGCGCAAGCGCCGTTTCTATCTACGACATGATATGGCAAGCGAGCCTTTGCCTCTTCAGCATTTTTTTCATTGCTCATCAAACCCATGATACGTTTGATAGAATATATCGTTTTTTCAGGGTTTGTAACTGCTTGACGTTTTGCAACGTCACCTACTAGAATTTCACCTTTGTCTGTAAAAGCAACAACAGATGGAGTTGTGTTTTTACCCTCTTTATTTGGGATAACCTTGCTCTCGCCGCGCTCAAAAACGCTCACACAAGAGTTTGTTGTACCTAAGTCTATACCTATAACTTTTGACATATTTTTCCTTTATTAGATTTATTTTTTAAATTTAGTTTGCCACACTGACCATAGCTGGGCGCAAAACCCTACCATTTATCATATAGCCTTTTTGTAAAGCTTGCACGATCTGACCGCTTTGCTTCTCCTCGCTATCGACCCTTAAAACAGCATTATGTACATTTGGATCAAACTCGGTATCAGTTGCGATCTCGCTCACGCCATGCTTTTCAAAGCATTTTTTAAACTGATTTATAGTTATCAAAATACCCTCTTTGATCTTTTTAGCAAATTCATCATCCTCTGGATCAAAATTTGCAGCGATCTCAAGAGCATCGATGACTGGTAGCAAGTCCCTAGCAAATTTCTCATTTGCATAGCTTGCAACGTCTGTCTTTTCTTTTTCATAACGCTTTTTGATATTTTCAAACTCAGCATTTGCTCTATAATATTTATCAGTTATCTCCCCGAGCTCTTTTTCAAGTTTTTCAACCTTTGAAATATCGCCAAGTGCGTCCAAATTTACACTATCATTAGCTAGTTCTTGCACAGGCTCAACCTCAGGTAGGTTTTGCTC
This sequence comes from Campylobacter concisus, assembly GCF_001891085.1. Taxonomy (NCBI): domain Bacteria; kingdom Pseudomonadati; phylum Campylobacterota; class Epsilonproteobacteria; order Campylobacterales; family Campylobacteraceae; genus Campylobacter; species Campylobacter concisus. The sequence goes on along the minus strand of NZ_JXUP01000005.1, from coordinate 50,734 downwards.
TTTTACCTCTTCGCTCACGCAGCCTCCTTTATTAGATTTATAAATTTCACATAATCAGTATAAATACTGCCAGCACAGATCATCTGTGCTTCGTTGCCAAGATAGTTCGCACTAAATTTGAGGCCCATAAAATTTTCATCAAACATAGGAGAAAATGTAAGTTTCTCATCCATTTGTAAGCTAAAACTTGGGTCAAAAACCATCTTAAAACGTCTATCCTTAAACATATCAAAGGCTAAAATTTCGTTTTCTTGGAAGTAAATTTTAGTCCTTTTAAGCTCTCTTATTTTACTTTTTAGTTCGCTTAAGCCAACTTGAGAGCAGATAAGCTCAAGCTTGTTTAAACTAACTCCAACAAGATTACTTAAAAATTTATACATCCTAGCATCAAATTTAATAACGATCTCATCTTCGCCAAAATTTAAGATCGTATATCTATCATTTAAATTTAAAATTTCTAGCAATTCATTATCGATTGTGCCAAAAATCATACAATAAAGTTCAAATTCATCACATAGCTTTTTCAGCCCTTCGGCATCATTTATCTCTAAATTTATATCGCTTATAGCAAAAATTTCACTCCAATATCTTCTCATCGCTGCAATTGTTGGGATCCGACCGCCACTAATGTGAAGCTTTGTAATCTCGCCCTCATCTGAAAGCTTTTTGAAATAAACGCGTATCGTAGAAGCCGGAATAGCTGCGCTCATACGAGAACCAAGCTCATTTGAACCAATAGGCATATTGTCCTGCAAATAAGCCTCGATGATAGAATTTAGTATCAAATCACGTTTATTTGTTTTACTCACTTTTAGCACTCTTTCTTTTTAATTGCTAAGCGGATTATACAACTTTAGTTTATCAATGTCAAGTATTTAAGTTAAAATAATTTATTTATATATATTTAGTCTATATAACTAAGCTTTTTTAATATTAATTGCATAAGCCTTTCCGAAAATAAAATTATAATAAACAAGTAAATAAACTTAAAAGTCTTTTATATTGCTTCTACTTTTTAATATTTCTATACGTTATTACGTATTAATATAATGTTTTATAGTATAATATATAATATTTTTTAATTTATTTATACGTATTACTATTATTTATATATTATTTTATGTATATTTAATAAAATAATCCGTATAATAATTTAATGATTGAAACAAGTGATATATTTAATTTGCTTCACAATGCAGTTGAGGCAAAAAATATCGGTAAGAAAATTTCACAAGCAAAAATGGCAGAAGAGCTTGGTGTACCAATGAGAACATATCAAGATTGGAGGCTTGGCAACTCAAAGCCACAAGCTGCTGCTGCAGTTTGCAAACTTCTTTGTGAGCTTGACGACGATGAAATATTATTTGTTATCAATAAGATGAGAAAGTTATTAGGAAAATAGATGGAAAATTTGACACAAAAAGAGAGAATAGACCTTGAGAGTGTGTTTGCAGCTATCTGCACTAAAAAAGAGCCTAAATTTTTAGGTTTCTATAAAGACTTTTACTCGAGTGCAATTTTAAAATTTTACGTTGTTAAAGACAGAATTAAAAAAATAAAAATCAAGAAAAATTAGTTTTATATTATTTGAGCAGAAAAATATTTTTTGCTGCATTTAAAGATTAATAATTTAGATAAATTCTCCTTAAATATTGACTTTATTTAAAGAGAATTTGCCGACTTATTTCTTGCCAAATTTAGCTAGCGCTCTTTGGTAGTCCTCTTCACTATCGATACCGATACTTTGGCTCTCAACCTCTAGCATCGCTATCTTTTTGCCATTTTCTAGGGCACGGAGCTGCTCGAGCTTTTCGGTATTTTCAAGGCTTGAAGGCATAAGAGCACAAAACTCTTTTAGGCTCTTTACGCTGTATCCGTAAATGCCAAGATGAGCCTTATAACTTTTACACTCGCTTCTGTTAAATGGTATCCTAGATCTTGAAAAATAAAGTGCATATCCCTCAAAATCAGTCACCACTTTAACTAAATTTTTATCATCTGCAAACTCATCGTCCATCTTTTTATAGCAAGAAAACATAAAGGCTTTCCCTTTGTTTTGCTCACAAAATGCCCTAAATTTAGCGATATTTTCAGGCTCGATAAATGGCTCATCAGCCTGAACATTTATGATGATCTCGCTCTCGCTTAGCCCCAAAATTTGCGCTGCTTCGTTTATCCTATCAGTCCCACTTTGATGATCTTTGCTAGTTAGTACCGCTTTTATGCCGTGGGCCTTGGCGATATCTAGCACACTTGGCTCATCCACAGCAACCGCTACATCATCCACGCCACTTACTCTAAGAGCCGTCGCCACAAACATTGGCACGCCATTTATCTCTTTTAAAATTTTATTACTAAACCTTGTTGAGGCAAGGCGGGCTGGGATGATTATCATCGCTCGATCCATTCTAGGACGCACTTCTCGATCTCGTCCTCTTTTATGATATTTTTGTGTAAAATTTTCGCGCTAAATAGCGAGTTTATCGAGCTTGGCACGCTGTCATTTAAGATTTTAGCAGTCTTTGCGAGCGCATCTTTTTCATCTTTTGTATTTGTAATCTGGCACGCCTTGATCATGCTTGGCGTAAATTTCACCCAGTGCGCGGTCGATGTGATGACGTTTATGCGGCCAGCATCTACCATTTTAAAGCAAGTAGCCGTATGCGGATCGATCGCGTAGCCGCCTTTTGCGAGCTTTGCGATGTATGCCTCGCACTCTTTGTCGTCGCACCAGCTGGCCTCAAAGTCCTCTTGTAGCGCTTCAAGCTCTTGCTTGCTAAGCTTATAAAATTTATTTTTAGCTAGGCTTTGCATGAGCTCATTAGTTCTAACGCTTCCAAATTTATCAAATAGTAAGCGCTCGACGTTTGAGCTGATCAAAATGTCCATCGCTGGGCTTATCGTCTTAACCAGCTTTTTGTCCCTGAGGTCGTAAACGCCGGTGGTAAAAAACTGCGTCAAGATATTGTTTGCGTTTGAAGCGATCTTGATCTTACCGATCTTTGCGCCCATTTTTTTAGCGTAATACGCCCCAAGTGCGTTACCAAAATTTCCACTTGGCACGATAATGTCAAAGCTCTCGTTTGCCTTAAGCGCCTTTTGCTTTAGTAAATTTGCGTAGGCGTAGGCGTGGTAGATGATCTGAAAGAGAATTCTGCCAAAATTTACCGAGTTTGCCGCGCTTAGTTTAAGGCGCTTTTTCTTAAGCTCAGCCTTAAATTTATCATTTGCAAGCAATGTTTTTAACGCTCTTTGAGCGTCGTCAAAGTCGCCTTTTATGCCAAAAACCTTTAAATTTTCACCCTGCATAGTCTGCATCTGAAGCTTTTGCACCTCGCTCGTGCCACCATCTGGATAGAGGCAAACGACCTTGATATTTTCGTCGTTTGCAAAGGTTTGAAGTGTCGCAGGACCTGTATCACCGCTAGTTGCACACATGATAAGGTATTTTTCGCCTCTTTCCTTTGCTAGCTGGCTAAGAAGTGAGCCAAAAGGCTGAAGCGCCATATCCTTAAATGCCCTAGTTGGGCCGTGATATAGCTCGTTTACGTATAAATTTTTATCTATTTTTTTAAAAATGACTGGGTGCTTTGGGTCATCAAAGCTTGCGTATCTCTTGACTGCCTTTTTGAAAAACGCCTCTGGCACATCAAATTTAAATAGTGATATGATATAAAGTGCGAGTTTCTCGTAGCTTAATTGTGAGAGCTCTTGCCACTTTGGTTTTGTTATTTTTGGAAGCTTTTTTGGCGCGTAAAGTCCACCATGAGCGGAGCTTGGGCTAAGCATGGCTGTGCTTAAATTTACATTTTTTACCTTTTCATCTTTCACGCTTCTTGTCGGTGTTAGTCTCATTTTTTACCTTTTTTGGTTGATTTTTTTATCCATTTTTCATATTTTTTAAATACCTCTTTTGGCTTAAGTGCCAAAATTTCTGGGGTTTCGTAGCTGTGGTGCTTTCTTATAAATTTAGCCACCTTTTTAAATTTCACGTCCGTTTTTATGAGTAAAATTTGCTCTTTTTCATCGCAAAACTCTTCTTGCCAAAGATAAAGGCTCTTTGCACTAAAGCTACTCACGCAAGCTGCAAGACCCTTTTTCACAAGCTTTTTACTTAGTTTTTTTGCCTCTTTTTTCTTTGCGACTGAGGTGACTAAAATTCTCATTTTGATCTAAATTTTCCTTTTAAAAAGTGGCTCATTATAACAAAATGGGCTTAAATTTGCTGCGCCAAAACCTTTTTAAACTCTTCGCTTAGCGTAACTTCAAGCGTTACAAGCGATACTCTCAGCCCAAAGTCCTTTGCCTTTACATAGTCCTTTTGCGTCATCAAAAGCGAGGTGGCACCGTAGCTTTGCAAAATTTCACTTAGTTCATCTTTTGAAAAATTATAATGATCAGGAAAAAAGACGCGAGCTACACACTCATTAAAAAATGGCTTGAGGCGCTCTGGGTTTGCTATGGCCGTTACTAGAACCATTTTTTCACTTTTATTTAAAATTTCACTCTTTCTAAAGTGAGTTTGCCCTTCAATCGCTATAAAATCAGCAAATTTATAAAAGTTAAACGGATACCTATAAGCTCCGCTTGGTAGGCAAAATTTTAGCCTTGGCTCAGGATTTGGACGCACTAATATGTCAAATTTGGTTATGTCAAATTTAGAAAATCCGTCATCAAGTAAGATATACTTCGCACCATGCTCTTTGGCATATTTTATAGCTAATTTCCTATCTTCGCTTACTATCACATTTGCGCTTTTAAGGCTTGTAGCGTATATCATCGCCTCATCGCCACTTGCTACTACGTCAAGTAAAATTTCGCCATTACGAGCGACAACCTGCATGCCTTTGCTCTTTCTTTTATAGCCTCTAAGAATGATAAAAGCTCCCTCGAAATTTTTAGCAATTGCCACGCAAAGCGGGGTCTTACCACTTCCTCCAAGTGTCAAATTTCCCACACTTATTATCTTTATGCCAAAGTCTATTTTTCTAGCAGTAAATTTCTTAAAAATAACAATAAGAAAATAGATAAAACTTAGTGGCAAAAGTAAAAATGCTAGTAAAATTTGAAAGAAATTTGGGCGAAAGAAGTAATCGTTCGCCCAAGCATGCAAGAAAATATTTAATTTCTTAAACACGAGTTTTAGAAATTTCTTTTACTTTGCTGCAGATGTATTGCACCTCTTCGTCACTCAAACTATGATAAATAGGCAGTGACAACACTTGCTGATAATTTTTTAAAGCATTTGGAAAATCATTTACTTTAAGCGAGTATTTGTTTTTGTAATAGCTTAGTAAATGTATCGGTATGTAGTGCAATGATGTGTGAATGCCGTGTTCCAAAAGCTCTCTAGCAAAGCCATCACGATTTTTATTTATCTTAATAATATACTGAGTATAAATGTGCTCGCGTTTTTTGACAGGGATCGTTATATTGTGGCACTCACCAAGCTCTTTATCATAAATTTTTGCGATCTCTTGTCTTCTTTGTATGAGCTTATCTGTTCTTTCTAGTTGCGCAATAGAAAATGCTGCATTTATCGAGTTTATATCATACTTTAAGCCAATATCTACGACATCATAAATATAACTCAAACTACCGAATTTATCAATGCCATTTACAAGGGCATAGTTGCGAAGTAGTTTTGCTCTTTTATAAATTTCCTCATCGTTTGTCGTAAAAAATCCAACCGTTGATATAGGATTTTGTACACGAGAATGTGTTTGAAAGCATGACAAAAAGGAGTCTGAACCAACCTTTTTACCATTGTATGTTAGTCCCATACCGCGGTTTGCATCATCTAAAATTTTTACACCGTATTTCTCACAAATAGCCGTTATCTCGTCCATCCTGGCACTTTGACCTGCGATATGAGAGATAAAAGCACATTTTAATTTTTTATGATTTTGCTCTTTTAGCACTTTCTCAAGGGCGTCTGGGCAGATGTTAAAATCTTCTTCATCAACATCCACAAAAATAGGTTCAGCATCAAAATGTCTAACAGCTTGTGCAATGCTAGGAAAAGCATTTATGGAGCAAATGACCTTATCTCCGCGTTTAGTGTCAAGCGCGCTTAGTGCCAAGTGATGTGCGGCTGCGATATTATTTGTGGTAACTACAAATTTTGCACCAAAATACTCTTTTAACTTCTCTTCAAATCTAGCAACGATATTAGTAGTATTTTCAGAGTGCAAAGCCTCCTCAATAAGCTCACTTTCACGCTCAGTGATAGTTGGTCTATAAAACGGAATCTCTCTCATCTTTAATCCTTTAAATTTTCACTATCAACGGCATTTGTCGTTTAAACCTGTTTGAAACAACTCTATTTTCTATATCCGATACTGCTTTTAATCCGAACTTTTTGATGACTTGCTCCTTGTTATTTTCTAAATTTTCTAAAATCTCATCAATAACAGCATAACTGTAACCTATGTCACCTTCGTCACTTTGACCATCCCACAAATCAGCCGAAGGTGCTTTGTTGATAAAATTTTTATCAACCCCAAGATGTTTTGCAAATTCAAAAATTTCACTTTTATAAAGCTCTCCGATAGGATTTATTGCACATGCTAAATCCCCAAATATCGTACCGTATCCAAGCATAAGCTCACTTTTGTTGCTTGTTCCGATAACTAGAGCGTTTATACTAGATGAATAATCATAAAGCAAGCTCATTCTAACTCTAGCTGCTAAATTCCCTTTTCTTAAATTGCTTAAATTTACATCTATCGTTTCGTAAAAGGCATTTAAAATACCCTCTATGGATAAAACCTTATATTTTATGTTTAGTTTTTCGCATAAATTTAAGGCATCGTCCATATTTTGTCTGTTTGATGATGCTGTTGGCATGATGAGCGCATGAGTTTCATTTGGTTTTGCTCTTGCACACAAAGTCGCTACTACAGCAGAATCAATACCTCCACTAACACCCAGCAACAAATTTTTATCTTTAGTTTTATCTTTTAAGCTTAAAACTAAAGTTTCTTCGATCTTTTGATACTCCTTCATTCTTCCTTTGCCTAGATTTGCTTCCTTTTGCAAAAATTATACTAAGTAAATTTAAAATTTTTCTTTAAGTTTAAGTAAAAAGATGTAAAATTTTAAGAAATAATAAATTTAAGGTAAAAAATGAGAGTAATGCACAAAAGTTTTGGAGATTTTGGCACTAATTGTTACATCGTTACAAAAAATAATTCATCTTTAGTGATAGATCCAGGTGATGGGGCAAAAGAATGGGTTTTACAAAATGCTAAAAATTTAAAAGCCATCCTTTGCACTCACGGGCATTTTGATCATATTTACGACGTGAGCGAGCTAAAAAATGAGCTAAAAATTCCAGTTTATATCAATAAATTTGATGCTTTCATGTGCGAGAGTGATATTTTTGGCTATATGAAAGATACTTTTACTCCAGATGTTTTGGTTGAAAATGATGAAAATTTTAACATTGATGATTTTTGCATCAAATTTCATCATTTCCCAGGACATACGCCAGGTTGCTCGATGATAGAGATAGATGACATGATGTTTAGTGGAGATTTTTTATTTAAAGGAAGTATAGGACGCTGGGATTTTCCTTTTTCAGATAAAAATGAAATGTTAAAAAGTCTAGGAAAATGTAAAAATTTAAAAGGTAACTTCACGCTTTATCCAGGACACGGAGAAGGCAGTACACTAGAGGCCGAGCAAAATAATATTGATTATTGGATAGATATAGTAAAAAATAGCTAAAAATTTCAGTGGTATTAATTTCAAGTTTCAAACTTTTAAAATACACTTAATCGCTATTTAAAATTTATATTTTTATAAAACTAAGAGTCAATCAAAAAGGGTAGATAAATTTTATATGGAGTCTATTAAATTTTAAAGAAGTCCGAGCGAAAGCTCGCTCGGATAAAGGTTTTTAGAAGCTATATTTTGCTTCAAATCTTATACGATTTTGTTTAAAGCTTTCGCTATCTTTTTTGTCTTTAGCAGCTGCATACCAAGAAAGGAATGTAAGTTTTTTGCTGTATTTGTAGCTAGCGTCAAGTGACCATTCGTTTCTTTTTGCTCTCTCTTTGCCAAGCGCATAACTTGTGCCCTTACCTTGAGTATATCCAGCACCAAAGCCAAATTTATCTATATCATACCCAGCATTAACAAACCAGTAGTCGTTATTGCCCTTGATGTTATTGTAGTATTGTTGGCCACCACTCATTACACCATTTAAGATCTTAGTTGGGTTGATTAACTGTCCATTTCCATCAATTGATGTAAATGCGATTTTGTCTTTGTTTTTAGCGTCATTTTCTTTGTTTTTAGCGTCAAAGTCTAAATAACCAGCGTTAAGTTTAGCACCAAATAGTTTTGTGCCAGCTTGTACTGCCCAAAAAGTTGCGTCAACTACTTTTTTATGATCTGAGTCGCTATAAGCATATTGACCTTTTAAGTTTAGATTCACATCATCAGTTACATTAAAGCTTACACCAGCTTCAGTGCCATAAAGTGTAGCAACCTCTTGGATATTTGTAATTGCTACTTTGAATGATACTGGATCATAGCTACCCATAGCACCTAAATTATAGATATTGCCAGCAGCATCACTAAATTCATCACTGCCAAGTCTTGACAATAATGGGCCATCTATATCTGGGCTTTTAGCTTTATATTTAATGTGTCCAAAAGCATCTTTTTTTGGATCTCCAACTGTTGCAGGAGGAACTGGATCCTTTCTATCTATTTCAGCATCGTTATCAATAGCATCATAAGCAGCAGCTGTTAAAGTAAGACCAGGCACGTCAGTACTTACTACTTTTAGACCAGTGCCAGCTATATCACTATCAATGAAGAAACCTTTGACAAGTTGTTTACCAGCTGTGATAGTAGTATTAGCTACTTTGTAGCCTAGATACATTTCATATACACCAAATGATCCGGTTGTGTTTGTTTTATCTGTGCCAGCTCCTGCATTATCACCAGAACCATCTGTAGCAGAATATCTTAGTCTCAAAACACCAAAGAAGTTATCATCTATTGCAGCTTTAAATGCTGTTTCCATTCTAAAAGCATGGCCAGCACCATTACCTTTTACAGTATCATTAACTTTTGAACTTTTAGTACTATCATTTGTATAACGATATCTTGCAAATCCTGAAAGATCTACATTTTTTATAGCTTCTTCAAGTGGAGTTGCACTTGCAACGCTTGAAAATGCACCTAAAGCAACCAAAGCAGCTAAGCTAACTTTTGTAATTTTCATCTAAATCTCCTTTTGATAAAAAGTTTTGAAAGGATATTATCATAGAAAATTAATTTTATTGCTTAATTTTCCTTAAAATTTTAAAAAATGTTACCAATTATTTACCAAAATAGGATAATGAGATAAAGATTGTCTTTTTAAAATTTCGCTTTATTTGGGAGTAATTGCAAGAAAATCAAAAATTTTTACTTACTTTTAGCTATTATCTTTAGCTTCCTCTCGTTCTTTTTTCTGCCTTATAGCAGCTTCTTTTTGGATATTTTTTTGTTGAGCCAAGAAGATATGCTCTTCAAGTGTGACAAGTTGAAATATTCCTTCAAAAATTTTTATATCTTTAACATATCCAAGTACTTTCACTTCTCTTTTTCTGCTCTCTTCAAATCTTGCTTGCGCGTCAAATTCCACCACGTCACCAAGCTTTAGCGGTCCAAAGAAATTTATCCTAGCCCCAATACTAACGCAAAATTCTTCATTAATAGCTAAAAGCGCGGCATGATTTGCGCCCATAAAAATAAACCCACTATGAATAAGCCCCTCAGTATCGCACACCATATCATCCGTAGTAAAAAATCTAGTCTTTGCGTGATTTTTTTCAAGTAAAAATGCCGTTCCGCTAAAATTTAGCTTTGTTAAAGGCGCTGTTTTTATCTCGTTTCTTAATGGATTTTCATCTTCTGGTAAGATTATTTGCGATTCGTCTTTTGTATCATAGATATTTTCTTCTGCCATTTTTATCCTTAAATTTTAACTCTAACATATGCTCTTTTTGGCGCTGGGTAGCCCTCGATGGTCTTTGTATTATCGTTTGGGTCTAAGAAATTTCCAAGACTCTCGCCATCTATCCACTGCGTTTTTCGCTGCTCATTCAGATCAGTCGCCTTTGTATCAAGCAGGGTAAAATCTTTAAATTTAGCCCTCTCGCACCAGTTTTCAAGTGCGCTAAGCGTTGGCACAAAGTAGATATTTGGGATTTTTGAGTATCTATCTTTTGGGCTTAGGGCAAAGTCGCCATCCATATCTATATACATCGTGTCTAAAAATAGCTCGCCGCCAGGATTTAGCGCGGTTTTTAGCTCTTTTAGCATCTTTATAGGATCGCTTCTGTGGTATATCACTCCAAGGCAAAAAATGGTGTCAAATTTCGCTCCAAACTCTGGCAAGCTCTCTACCCCAAGAAGCTCATAGGTGATATTTGAGCGGATAAATTTATTTAAAAAAGCAAACTGCAAATATGTATGCACGCTAGGATCAAAGCCAGTTATGCTTTTTGGGTCGTACTCAAGCATCTTAAACATATAATATCCATTATTACACCCCACGTCAGCTACGCACTTGCCAGCTAAATTTAGGTGTGGGGCTAGGATATTAAATTTAATAAAACTTTGCCACTCGCTATCTATATATATATCATCAAGTAAAAACGGCCCTTTTCGCCAAGGCTTTAGGCTAAGGGCGAGATTGTAAATTTCATCTTTGCTCGCAGCGCTCAGCTCTTTAAATTTGACATTTACGCTCTCACTAAGGCTAAATTCGCAATCAAAATTTGCTAAATTTTCTATCCTATTTAAAATTTGCTTTTGTTGATCGTTAAATTTGATAAGATCCACGCTATTTCCAGTCGACGATGTTATGCGGACACTCTTTTTGGTAGGTACCAGTCGCGTCATAATACTCTTTACAATCATTATAATATTGCGTCGAAACTCCGCGCTCGTTCATATAAAGACAACCATTGCAAAATAGCGCTATAAAGCCTAAAAATATAATCTTTTTCATGTGGCGGATTTTATCATAAATAAAAATTTTATGCTAGAATAGCAGGCAGTTTTAGAGCCAAGTTTGGCTAAGATTAAGCAAAAAGGCATTTTATGCAAAGAAGAGATTTTTTTAAATTCAGTAGTTTTTTAGGTGCAGCAAGTCTGCTTCCAAGTGTCACTCTAGCTAGTGACGAGCCAGCAAACCCAGTGGTTAGAAATTTCGACGTAAATTTCAAACACCAGCTTCTTGAAAAGGGCAAAAGCTCAAGAATTTGGTTGCCCCTTCCACTAAGCACCACTTATCAGCAACTAACCCAAGACTACGTCATAAACACAACCGCTAAAAACGTCTATATCTCAGACACGCTAATACCAACAATGTATGGCGAATTTGAAGAAAACGAGCAAAGACCTATTTTAAATATCCAGTTTAAAATTCAAACAACAGAGCGCAATACCGACTTTAGCAAGGTAAATTACGATCCAAATGAGAAGGTCGATCCAGCTGTTTTGGAGTTTTTAAAACCAACTTCACACATCCCAACTGACGGCGTCGTAAGAGCAAAAGCGCTAGAGATTATCGGCAATACTAAAGGCGACTTGGAGCGTGCAAAAGCGATCTATACGTGGGTTGCAAATACTATGCAGCGCGATAACAGCATCCTAGGATGCGGCACAGGCGACGTTAAAGCCATCCTAGAAAGTGGCAAACTAGTTGGCAAATGCACCGATATAAACTCAGTTTTTGTGGGACTTTGCAGATCAGTTGGCATCCCAGCAAGAGAAATTTTTGGTATCAGGGTTGGTCAGTCTAGATTTTCAGATCAAATGGGTAGCGCAAAAGATGGCGTGGCTAAAATTTCAGGCGGACAGCACTGCAGGGCTGAATTTTACCTAAAAGGCTATGGTTGGATACCGGTTGATCCAGCAGATGTCACAAAGGTAAGACTGGGCGAGAAATTAACAAACGACGACGCTAAGATCGTAGCTGTGAGAGAGTACTGCTTTGGTAACTGGGAGATGTGCTGGATAGGCTTTAACTACGGTCGCGACTTTATCTTAAAGCCAACTCCAGAGCAAACTCCACTAAACAACTTCGGCTATCCATACGCTGAAGTTGATGACAACACACAAAATTATTATTCGCCAAAAGAATTTAGCTACGACTACGTCTCAACCGAGCTAAAATGAGAGCCTTTTGGCTGATACTAACATCCATAGGTAGTGCTATTGGCGCTACCTTGTGCTGCTTACCGGCACTTCTTTTCCTGCTTTTTGGCACTTCTTTTTCATTTCTATCTTGGACACAAAATTTATACGAGTACCGCGTCCCTTTAAGCGTTATAGCCGTCATTTGCTTTGTGATTTCAGGAATTAGTCTATTTTACAAGCCAAAAAGCTGCAACTTAAGCTATAAAAAGAAAAAATGGATACTTATATATATACTTTTTGGAGTGATTTTGCTTTTACTCCTTACATACCCGGAGCTTTTAGGAGAAATTTATGCGTAAAATTTTAGTTTTAGCCCTTTTAGTGGCTGCAAGCTACGCTGATAAAAAGATAGAAATTTCAGTGCCTAGCATGCACTGTCCGCTTTGCACGGCGATTGTTAGAAAGGCTGCTCTTAGCGTTGAGGGCGTAAAAAAGGCGGATGTATCGCTAAAAGAGCGAAAAGCTGTCGTTATAGCAGATGATAAGGTCGATGAAAAAGAGCTTTTAAAAGCAGTCGATGCGACTGGCTATAAGGGCGAAATAAAATAAATCTACGGAGGCAGATATGTCAAATAGTGAAATTTTAAAGAAATTTGAGACACTTACTACGATACCGCACTGCAGTTATGAGACCGATAAGATGCGTGATTTTCTGGCTAGCTATGCAAAAGATAAGGGCTGTGAAGTTGTGGTCGATAGCTTTGGCAACATTCATGCGTTTAAAGGCAAGCCAAAAATTTGCTTGCAAAGCCACTACGATATGGTCTGCATGGGCGATGCTCCAAAGATCGAGATAGTTTATGGCGATGATGGCTACATGAGGGCTAAAAAATCATCTTTAGGTGCCGATAACGGCATAGGCGTAGCTATCATGATGCAGATGATAAGCGAATTTGACGACATAGAGTGCCTTTTTACAAACAACGAAGAGGTCGGCATGGTAGGAGCCACTGGCTTTAGTGGCGATCTAAAAGCCGATAAGCTTTTAAATTTAGATAGCGAAGAGGACGATAGAGTCACTATCGGCTGTGCTGGCGGTATAAATTTATTTGCCACTATCTCGCTTAATAGCAAAAAAACAAAAGAGAGCACGCTTTATGAAGTAAAAGTAAGTGGGCTTCCTGGCGGACACTCTGGTAATGAGATACATAAAAATATCCCAAATGCAATCAAGGTTTTAGCGGCATTTGTGACTAAAAATGGCTGCAAACTAGTGAAATTTGAAGGTGGCGAGCGAAGCAACTCTATCCCAAGTGGCGCAACCGCACTGGTTCTAAGCGATAAAGAGCTAAAAAGTGAGTGTGAAAATTTAAGCGTGAAAAAGCTTGGCATGGGAGATGAAATTTTAGAAAATGGCGAGAAAATTTTAGCTCTTATCAACTCATTTTCACAAGGTGTAAGAGCCTATAACTGCGAGCTAGGCATACCACAAGATAGCGTAAACCTCTCACTCGCAAAGATTAAAGATGATGGCACGCTTGAAGTGGAGTTTTTTGCAAGATCTATGAGCAAAGATGGGCTAAATAGGATGGAATTTGAAATTTCTGAGCTTGCAAAGGCGGTTGGTTTTCATGTCATTTCAAAAGATAGAAATCCAGCTTGGAAACCTATAAATGATAAATTTGCAAACGATATTTTAGAAGAGCTTAAAATTTATAAGCCAAATGCAAGGATAACAGCTGTGCATGCTGGACTTGAGTGTGGAGTGCTTTTGGAGAAAAAAGCAGGTCTTAGTGCATGTTCTATTGGACCAAACATCTACTCACCTCACTCTACAAGAGAGCACTGCGAAGTAGCTTCTGCGCTTTTTATAGAAAAAGTCGTTCGCGGTATCGTTAAAAAATATAACTCATAAAAAAGTAAAATTTGCTAGAAATTTCTAGCAAATTTTATATCTCAAAGCATCTAAAGCAAATTTGCCCGCAAGTGCGAGCAAATTTAGACTATTTTCCAAACTCATAAACGATCTTGCCACTTTTTATCGTGGTGGTCGCTGCGCCTTTTAGCTTTTTGCCAAAGAGTGGAGAATTTACCGATTTTGAGCGGTTTATCTTCTCGTCGTAAACATACTCGATCTCAGGGTCTATCACCGCGATGTCAGCTAGCATGCCCTCAGCAAGTCTGCCCTTATCTTTTAAATTTAGCATCTTAGCCGCATTTGTAGATGTTAGCTCTACCATGCGCTCTAAGCTTATAACGCCCTCATTTACGAGCTTAAGAGTGAGTGGCACAAGGGTTTGAAGTCCGATGATACCAAATGGCGCCTTGTCAAATTCCACTATCTTTTCATCTGTGTGGTGTGGTGCATGATCGGTCGCAATAACGTCTATAAGACCTCTTTTTAGCGCCTCTCTCACCGCTTTTACGTCGCTTATCTCGCGAAGTGGCGGCGACATTTTGAAATTTGTATCGTAGGCATTTTTCAAAATTTCATCATCGCTAAAGCTAAAATGGTGAGGTGTGGCTTCGCAAGTGATGTTTATGCCCTCTTTTTTGCCCATTTCGATGATCTTTAGCGAGTACTCCGAGCTTACGTGAGCGATGTGGATGTGCGCTTTGGTAAGCTTTGCAAGCAGCATGTCACGGCTCACTGCGATCTCCTCTTTCTCTCTCGCCATGCCGCGAAGTCCAAGTATGGCTGAGACCTTGCCCTCGTGCATGACGCCCTGCCTGCAAAGAGAGCAGTCCTCTGAGTGGCTTATACAAAAGCTACCAAACATGCTTGAGTACTCAAGTGCCGCTCTCATCACGCTTGAGCTAGTCACTGGTAGGCCGTCATCACTAAATGCAACTGCTCCAGCTTCTATAAGATCGCCCATTTCAACGATCTCATTGCCACCAAGCCCTTTGCTAATGGCTGCGATTGGTAAAAGATCGATCAGTCCGCAGTTTTTAGCCTTTTCTATCATCGCTCTTGTGATCGAGGCATTGTCATTTACTGGGTTTGTATTTGCCATGCAAAGGCATGTGGTCACTCCTCCAGCCACGGCCGCCTGCGAGCCTGAGATGATGTCGTCTTTATACTCTTGACCAGGATCGCGAAAATGCACGTGCATGTCGATAAGTCCTGGCATGACGAGCTTATTTGTAGCGTCTATGACCTTATCAGCCTCAAATTTCTCACCTCCGATTTTGGCTATTTTGCCGTTTTCTATTAGGATATTTGCCTTAAATTTCTCGTCGCTATTTACGATAGTGCCGTTAATTATTGCTATTTTCATCGTTAGTCCCTATTTTTTGCAAGCGTATTTAGTATCGCCATTCTTATAGCAACGCCGTTTTCAACTTGATTTAGTATGACTGAGTGTGTGCCATCAGCCACGTCTGAGTTTAGCTCTACACCCCTATTTATCGGTCCTGGATGCAGTACGATCGCGTCAGGTTTAGCTAGCTTTATCCTATTTTTATTTAGTCCAAAGAATTTCGAGTACTCCCTCGAGCTTGGAAACGCCACATCCGCACCACCACGCTCTAGCTGGATGCGAAGCATGATGATAACGTCGCTGCCCTCGCAGGCTTCTTCCATATTTTTGCAAATTTGAGACTCAAAGACCTCAGCGTCTTTTGGCATCATCATCCTTGGCGCAAAGAGCTTTAAATTTATGCCAAATTTCTTCATCGCCCAGATGTCAGACCTTGCCACGCGGCTTCTAGCGATGTCACCGATGATCGCCACGTTTAGGTTTTTATCCAAAATTTTGCCATGCTCTCTTAGTGTGAAAAGATCAAGCAGAGCTTGGCTTGGGTGCTCATTTGTGCCGTCCCCTGCATTTACGACGCTAGCCTCTGTTCTATCAGCTGCAAATTTTGCCGTACCAGAGCTTGGGTGACGAAGCACGATGATATCAGTTCTCATAGCAGCCATGTTATTCATCGTGTCATTTAGGCTCTCGCCTTTTGTCACGCTAGAGCTTGATGAGCTGAAATTTATCGTATCAGCTCCAAGCCTCTTTGCTGCGATCTCAAAGGATGTTCTAGTTCTTGTCGAGTTTTCATAAAATGCGTTGATCGTGGTCTTTCCACGAAGGTAGTCATTTTTTTTCACTTGGCTTAAATTTAGCTCCTTAAACTCTTTCGCCGCCTCTAAAAAATATAAAATTTCTTCCTTGCTAAGCTCTCTAGTTCCTATCAAATCTTTATGTTTGTAGCCCATTTTAAGCCCTTTTTGATCTATTTTGTTACAAAGTCACAAGCTGGTTTGTAACCGTTGTCGCAAGCTTTTTTAAACAAAGCTTTTGCCTTCTCTTCGCTTTTTGCTTCATTATCATCTTTGTCTTTTATAAGGCCATAAGCTGTCATTTCGCCTAGCTTTTCGCACGCCATACCCTCATTTTCGTCGCACATTTTTGTAAAAATTTTCTCAGCCTGAGCTTTATCTTTCGCCACGCCATCGCCGTTAAATAGCATGATCGCATTCATCGTGCAAGCTTTTTTCTCACCCTCGCCGCATGCTTTATTAAAAGCAAGATAGGCCTCGTTAAAATTTTTCTTTGCATAAAGCTCATTTGCCTTGTCTAAATTTTCATTTGCCATAGCATTTAACGCAAAAAGTGCTGCCGCTAAAACTAAAATTTTCTTCATATTTTCTCCTTATTTAAATAACTTTGGATGGTGTTTTTTCATATATTCAACTATCTCTATGACCTCGTCGCTACCGCTAGCATCAGAGTTTTCTAGCGCATCGTCGATGCACTCTACATAGAGATTTGCTGCCTCTTCAAGCTTCTCTTTTTTCACTCCAGCATAGTAAAACATCGCCTCAAGCACCATGCTAAGCTCGTAGCTAAGCTCCTCTACGCTTACCTCTTCTTCTTTCATATCTCCTCCTGTGTTTTTTTAGTTATCAGATCAACTATCTGCGCCTTGATCGGCTCATAGCTAAAGCCATCTTTAAAATTTGCAAATAGCCCGCCGCTTGCATTGACGTGTCCGCCACCTCCAACTAGGTGTTTTGCCATGGCGCTAACGTCTAGCTTGCCATTTGCACGAAAGCTTAGCGTTTTTTTATTCGTCACGTCGATAAAGAAGTCAAATTCAGGATTTGCCACCAAAAAGTCGTTGCCGATAACCGAAACATTGCCGACATTGTAGGTTAAAATTCCTTTATGATCTTTATAGCTTATGCTAAATTTCTCTTTATTTTCACTAAGTTTTTTTACGACGTAGTTTGAGATTAGATTGCTTAGCGTATCGTCTTTGTCCTCTTTGAAAAATGACTTTTTAATGGCATGCACCTGCATGTCAAGGCCGATATAGTCGTTTTTCTCGTTAAAAAATTTACTCGCTTCTTTTAAGAGATGATCCATATAAAGGTTGTTTTCAGCTTCAAACATCACCTTATTTATCTCTTTAGCGTTTGCCACAAGCCCCAAGCAGACCTTGCCCATCTCGAAATTTTTATCATCTTTTAGCCAGATATCCACGGCATTTACGACGTCACTAAAAATTTCAAGTTCTTTGTTTTTGCCAAAAATGCCAGCAAAAAAGTCGTAAGTGATCTTTGTAGCGCACCTTGAGCTATCCAAAAAGTACCATGAGTAAGCGCTCGCGCACTCGGCACCGCTTTGGTGATGATCTAGCAAAAATAGCTTTATATTTTTACCCTCTATCATCTCCTCAAAGCTCTCGCACTGAGCTAGAGTTAAATTTAGATCAGTGATCAAGATAATGTTTTTATCATCATTTAAGGCATCTATCTCAGATAAAATTTGAGCAAATTTATCATCTATCTCTCTGCCGTAGTTTGAGTTTAGAAATTTCACATCTTTGAAGTAAAAATTTGTTATGTATTGCGCGCCGTATCCGTCAAGATCGGTGTGCGAGAGGTGATAAATTTTCATCGTTTTCCTTTATAAATTTTCTATTTCTATGACGCCAACTGTTTCAAATGGCGTATTTGCCGAGATCTCAGCAAAGCTTAGCACCACGATGTCGATGGCAAAATTTGCGCAGATATTTGCTATAAATTTTCTTAGGCTTGGCTCCACGCAAAGCACCATTTCGCCATGCTGACTCATCGGACGTTTCTCTTTTTCATGCCTTAGAGCCTGAACGATCGATGAAGTTTGAGCCACATTTATCATCAGGTGATACGCGCCGTCTTTATACTGCACCGCGTCCATAAGTTTTTGCTGCGCAGCACTATCTAAAATGTAAAAATTTAGCTGACCTTTTTCATCAACATAAAGCGAAGTGATGACACGTGAGAGTGCTGCACGTACGTGTTCGATGATCATATCTAGGTTTTTACTAACCTCGGCGATGTCGCTAATTGATTCAAGTATGCTAAGCAAATCTTTGATCGGGATATTATCTTTAAGCAGCGCTTTTAAAACCTTTTGGATCAAATTTATAGGCGCGATCCTTAGCGTATCCTCGACCACGACTGGGTAGTCGATCTTTAGTTTGTCTAATAAATTTTGCGTCTCTTGGCGAGTTAGAAGCTCAGCTGCATTTTGCTTGATAAGCTCACTCATGTGCGTTGAGATGACGCTTGCAGGATCAACTATCGTGTAGCCGCTAAGTATGGCGTCCTCTTTAACGCTAGCATCGATCCAGAGTGCGTCCAGCCCAAAAGCTGGCTCTTTTGTCGGAATCCCCTCGATATCTTCGCTAACTAGGCCACTATCCATCGCTAGAAATTTATCAGCATAAATTTCACCCTGACCGATTACGATGCCTTTTAGCTTAAAGCGGTATTCGTTTGGCGGTAATTGAAGGTTGTCACGAATTCTTATCTTTGGCATCAAAAAGCCAAGACTTGAAGCGATGTTTCGCCTCATAGCGCGAATCCTCTCAATGAGATCCACATCAGCTAGCTTTAACAAGCCATATCCTAGGTCAAGCTCTAAAATTTCAAGCTTTAAGATGTCGTTTATCTTTGTCTCTTCTTCTCTTGCGATCTCTTCGTCGCTCTTCTTTGGCACCTTAGTAGTGGCACCACTAGCAGCTGCCCCTGCCCCACTTTGTGTAGCGGCTCCAGCTTTTTTAGAAGCTGTTTTGTCTTTTGAAGCAAGGCTTAAATTTAGTCCACCATCTTTGGTCTGCTTGATGATGTAGCCAAGCCCCAAAAATAGCACTGCGATAAAGCCAAGAGAGAGAGTCGGAAGTCCAGGGACAAGGGCAAACATAAATAATATGAAGCCTACTATTAGCAAGGTTTTATAATCCCCTAAGAGCTGATTTAACGTGCCTTCTGCAAAGTCCTCATCGTCCTTGCTAGCCCTTGTGATGATAATAGCAGTCGCTGTTGAAGTGATAAGTCCTGGGATCTGGCTCACAAGGCCATCACCGATAGTTAGTATCGTATAGTACTGAGCCGATGTCGCCATATCAAGGCCGTGCTGAAACGAGCCGATAGCAAAGCCACCGATGATATTAATGATAGTGATGATGATGCCAGCGACGGCGTCACCTTTTATAAATTTAGACGAACCATCCATCGCGCCGTAAAAATTTGCCTCACCGATGATGGCTTGGCGTCTTTCACGCGCTGTTTTTTCATCAATCAAACCTGCGTTTAAGTCCGCATCTATCGCCATTTGCTTACCTGGCATCGCATCAAGTGTAAAACGTGCTTGCACTTCACTTACACGGGTTGAGCCCTTTGTTACGACCATAAAATTTATGAGAACCAAGATGCAAAAGACGATGGTGCCGATGACAAAGTTGCCACCAACTACGAAATTTCCAAAACTTGAGATGATCTCACTGACCGCTTCTGGGCCGTTGTGACCTTCGCTTAAGATCATACGCGTGGTTGCGATATTTAGCGAGAGGCGAAAAAGCGTAACGATAAGAATTAGCGTCGGAAATGTACTAAGATCGGTTGGTTTTGGCACATAAATCGAAATTAAAATTATAAGCACAGAAATCGAGATCGAAAGTGCCAGGAAAAAGTCAAGCACCGCGCTTGGAAGCGGTACGATGATGATAGCAAGGATGGCAACAATGATACCAACGATGCTAAGACTTTTAAACTTAACAATTGGCGCAAGAAACGGCGCAACAAGAGTTAAGATGTTATTTTTTTGCTTTGCCAACTTTACTTCTTAACGATATCACTTAGTTTTATCGCATCAAGCATCTCGTCGATCTTGCCTTGAAGACCGCTAAACATCGACCAAATTTGACAGCTCGAGGCTTTGTTTGACGGGCAGCCATCCGCAGAAGATGAGCACTCAAAGACGTTAAGTTCACGTTTTTCAGCGCACTCTATTATCTTTTTTATGCTTAAATTTTCAGGTTCGTTATTTAGCGCGAAACCGCCATTTGCCCCTTTAAACGACTTTAAAATTCCATCTTTTGCAAGATTTTGTAAAATTTTGGCTAAAAAGCTTTTTGAAATTTTAAGTTCATTTGAGATCGTATCAACATCAACTGGAGATGATTTTTGAGATATTAAAATAAGTGAAAGTAGAGCGTATTCGCTTGCCTTTGTAAAAAGCATTTATCTTCCTTAAGTCTTTAAATAGCCCTAATTTTATTAAATTTTTACTGCATTTTTCATTAATTTTTAAAAAGCGTAGTTTTATCTAACTTTATGTTTTAAATGCTATAATCGCTCTTCCAAAATTCACCAATCAGGAGGTCATTATGGCTTTGGATTCGGCTAAAAAAGCTCAAATAGTTGCGAAATTCGCTAGAAAAGAGGGAGATACAGGCTCTCCAGAGGTTCAAATAGCTCTTTTAACAGCTAGAATAACTGAACTTACAGAACACCTTAAAATTTTCAAAAAAGACTTTTCATCACGTTTAGGTCTTTTAAAACTAGTTGGTCAAAGAAAAAGACTTTTAAAGTATCTTAAAAACAAAGACTACACTACATATTCAAAACTAATCTCTGAGCTTGGCTTAAGAGATAAATAATCCATCGGAGAGCGATCTGCTCTCCTTACTAAATTTCATTTATACATTTCTTTTGTTCAAAATTTATAGTCTATTTTAAAATATTTATAGTCTATTTTAAAATTTTCCATCTTTAGTATTAATTTATCTACTCACAATGTGACTAACCTTTTTAAATAAAGTAAAATTAGAATTAATTTCTTCATTTTATATAAAAAGCTAAATCTCCATATCTTTATTTCTTTTCTAATAAATTTATCAATTTTAAATAAATTTTAAAACCCCTAAATAATTGACTTTAATAGAATTAAATTAATTTTAACTTAAATTAAAAATTTATTTTTATAGGTAAAGAATTTTTATTAAAGATTAAGAATTTGGCTAGTAATATTACTCATATAGAAATATGCAAACATTGCATAGTAAAGGAGAAAATGATGAAAGAAGGCAAAGTCATCTGTCCTTATTGCGGGACAGGCTGTCAAGTAACCTTGCATGTGGAAAACAATGTCGTTCGTGCCGCCACTGGCGTTGAAGACAATCCAGTCAATCAAGGAAATTTATGTTTAAAGGGCTTTTATGGCTGGGATTACGTTGCAAGTCCAGATAGACTCACAAAACCATTAATTAGAAAGAAAAATGGTGTATTTTCAAAGGATGGTGATTTTGAGGAAGCCAGCTGGGACGAGGCGCTTGATCTTGTCGTAGAAAAAATGAAAGAAACCAAGGCAAAATATGGCCCAGACGCATTAGCTGGAAATTTCTCAGCACGCTGCACACTTGAGGACAACTACGTCGCTCAAAAGCTAATGCGTGCTGTTATTGGCACAAATAACGTCGATCACTGTGCTAGAATTTGACACGCTCCGACAGTAGCAGGACTTGCTAAAACAATCGGAAACGGAGCTGCCACAAATAGCTTTACAGAGATTGGCACTTATAGTAACTGTATATTAATGATAGGCTCAAACCCAGAAAATGGTCACCCAATCGCAGCTATGCACATCCAAAGAGCGCTAAACCGCGGTGCGAAACTAATCGTTATTGATCCTATTAAGACTGAGTTTGCAAGCAGAGCTGACATTCACTTACAGCTAGAGCCAGAGCACAATATCCCAGTTATAAACGCACTTCTTTACACTATCATCGAAGAAGGCCTTGTAAATGAAGAATTTGTAAGAGATCACACAATAGGTATTGAGTATGTCAAAGAAGCTGTAAAAGACTATGCCCCAGAGGTTGTAGCTAAATACACAAGGCTAAATCCAGAGGACATCAGAGCAGCTGCTAGAATGTACGCTACCACAAAACCAGCTGTCATCACTCACGGTATGGGCGTAACCCACTTTAACCACGGCGTTGGCGGAGTTTGCGATGTATCAAATTTATTCTTGATCACTGGCAATATCTGCGAGCTTGGCACAGGCGACTTACCACTAAGAGGCCAAGAGAATGTTCAAGGCTGCTGTGATATGGGCGTTTTGCCAAATATCTTCCCAAATCTTGGCTCAGTCACTGATCCAGAGCAAAGAGCTTGGTTTGAAAAAATGTGGCATCTAGAACCTGGATTTTTGAGCTCAAAAATAGGCGTTCACAAAACCGAAGTACCTGATGCGATACTTGATGGCAAAGTTCATTTCTTTTGGACTATCGGCGAAAATCCAGTCATCTCTGAGCCAAATACCAACCACTTTTTAAAAGGTATCGCTAATGTTGATTTCTACGTCGTACAAGATCTATTTTTAACCGAGACTTCACTAAAAGCTGACGTCATACTTCCAGGTGTTGCAAGTAGCGAGAAAGAAGGACTTTATACAAACGCAGAGCGCCGCGTACAGCACAACGAAGCAGTCATCACACCTCCAGGAGATGCTAGACAAGACTGGTGGATCGTTTGTGAGATCGCACGCCGTTTAGGAGCAACTGAGGGCTTTAACTTCAACTCACCAGAAGAAATTTGGGAAGAAGTTAGAAAATGCGACCCAAGACGATATGGTGGCATGAGTTATTACCGTATCAAAAAGTATCACGGACTTCACTGGCCATGTCCAAACGAAGATGATATGGGCGGTCAGAGCTTGTATCTTGATAAGAAATTTTTCACACCTGATGGCAAGGGTCGTTTTGTGCCATGCCTCTTTGTGGATAAGGCCGATAAGATCGAGAGCGCAAAACTTGAGTTTGCTAAGAAGATGAATATGTCGCCTGAGTATCCTATCATGGCTGGCTCAGTCGATGAAAAGACTGACGATGAGTATCCGATACAGCTTCTAACCACTAGAAAAGTCTATCAATACACCGTTGGCACTATGACAAGACGCTCACGAGCGATTGAAGAAGGCGGAGATAGCATCGGGCCTATCGCCGAAATGAATCCAGCACTTGCAGCAAGATATGGCTTAAAACAAGGCGACTTCATCAAAGCATGGAGTAGATACGGCTACATCGTCGTAAAAGCTGAAGTAACAGACATCGTGCCTGATGGCATCATCCAGATGACTTTCCACTACTGGGAGAGCTCTTGCAATGAGTTAACAAGCAGCGGTTGGGACTACATCAGTAAGACTCCGACATTTAAAGCAGCTATTCAGATCAAAAAGATCGATGAAGAAGAATTTTTACGAGTTCGCGAACTAAAACGCATAAAATTCCAAACTTCAAAGATCATCTATGACGACTTCCACCATCATGGAAATGCGGCGATAAATGAGTAAATTTAGCGGGTAACTCCCGCTAAATTTCTTTACTACCAAATTTCATAATCCAAAAATTTTGACATTGCGAAGCCAAAAAATCTAAATTTTAACTTCACTATTTGTGGTTAAATTTTATATTAAATACAAAAGCAGATATTTTTAAATTTATTTAAATGCCAAAAAGCTCATGAAATTTCCCCACTTAAATGTGCTCTCGACACGCTTAAAGCCAGCATTTATGGCTAAGCTTCTATTTTCTTCTTCAGTGTATGGCACCAACACGTTTTCAAGTGCCTCTCTTTTTTGGGCGATCTCATAGCGTGAGTAGCCTTGTGCCTGTTTATAGTCTTCATAAATTTCTATGACGCTTTTGGTGAGTTTTTTATCTTCAAAGATAATCTTTTCACTAAATAAAAAGACTCCATTTTCATTTAGTCCGTTATAAATTTTTTGCACTAGATCAGCTCTTTTTGGTGGTCTTATAAACTGCAAAGTATAGTTTGCCAAAACTGCATCAAAGCCCACTAGCTCACACTTTAAAATATCATCAAGCAAAAATTTTATCTTTGCCCCATAAGCTTTTGCCTTATTTTTGGCATTTGCTAGCATCGCCTCAGAGTTATCCACGCCGCTTAGCACGAGATCGTTTCTAAGATTATTTAGTAAAAGTAAGCTATTTGCCGTCGAGCAGCCAAGGTCGCATACACTTGCATCTTTTGGCAAAATTTTAGCTAGCAGCTTTGCGTTTAGATTTGAGCTCACATCGTAAAACGGCACCGAGCGCGAGATCATATCATCAAAAACGCTCGCCACAAAGTCGTCAAACTCAAACTGCTTGCTTATAGGCTCTTTAAAAATTTCATCTCTCATATACCAGCTCCGTATCCATCAAAGTATCTCATTATCTCGTTGCCAAAAAGATCGCACACTCCAACACAAGCTCTAGCTCCGTTTATATCGCATTTGATCTGTTCTTTTAGCTCTTCAAGTGTGTCAAATTTTTTATTATCTCTTAGGCGCTTTATAAAACAAACCGCGACATGCTTCGCTACTTTTGGCGCGACCTCGTCTAATATGTGTGTCTCGACACTAAAATTTCCATCTGTGCTAAGCCTATTGCCTATAAATGTGACCGAGCCGTAGGTATATGAGCCTATCCTAGTTCTTGTGGCGTACACACCGTCTTTAGGCAAAAGATAATTTTTTACATCCAAATTTAGCGTGGCAACCAGCTCTTTTGCGCCGATACCCTGCCCTTTTATCACGTTACCCTCGATCGAGTACTCCCTGCCTATTAGCCTGTTTGCCTCATCGATGTTGCCTTGGCGTATCAGCTCTCTGATGGATGAGCTATGCACGCCCATGCCGTCATAACAAACCTCATCAACGACAACCACCTCTCCATCAAAAATTCTTTTCAAATCGTGTTTATCCCATGCTCTATTTCTGCCAAATCTAAAATCAAATCCAACAACGATCTTTTTTAAATTTTTAAAATCATGTTTTAGCAGCGCGATAAATTCCTCACCGCTAAGCCCTTTAATGGTATCAAAATCATACAAAAAGCAAGGGTAGTTTGAGTACTCCGCTCGCTTTAGCTTTGGCGTGATGTTGGCTTTATTCTTATCGATCACGACAAGTCCGCCAAACTCGCCTAGCTGCTTTAAAAGCTGTTTATGCCCTCTATGCACGCCGTCAAAGTGCCCAATCGCAACGGCAGTGATATTATCTTTTGTTAAAAGCGTAGAAAAATTCGGCATTTCCCTCTTTCCCTCTTACTTCACACTCTTTGCAAACTATCATTTTAAATCCTAAGCTATTAGCCATCACTTCAAATCTCTTCATCGCTAAATTTATAGCTTTCATATCAGTGACGACACCTTTTTTATTTCGTTTTACACCGACGCCCACTTCAAACTGCGGTTTAAAAAGCGTGATGATGAACGAATTCTCACTTGATAGCTCACAAATAGCTGGCAAAATTTCAGCCAACGAGATAAAGCTAACATCGCAAGTTATTAGATCAAATTTATCTTGCTCTTGCTTAGCAAACTCTCTGATATCGGTCTTTTCATAAATTTTTACTCGCTCATCGCTTCTTAGACTGGCATCTAGCTGATCAGTGCCCACATCCACACCAGTCACGCTTTTTACGCTACGCTCAAGCAAAATTTGCATAAAGCCACCAGTCGAGCTACCTATATCAAGCGCATTTTTGCCAGTTAGATCAAATTTTATCGCCTCCAAAAAGCTTTTTAGCTTAAGCGCCCCTCGTCCAACGTAAATTTCATCAAGCAGCGAAATTTTAGCCTCACTAACCTCGCTTGAAACCTTGGTACAAATCTCGCCATTTGTTAGCACCTTGCCAGATTTAATTAGCTCGCTCGCCTTGTTTCTACTGATATTTAAAACGCTTGCGACATAGTTATCAAACCTCAAGTTTTAGCCTCTCATATTCGCTCTCATCGATCACTCGCACGCCTAGCTCATTTGCTTTATCAAGCTTACTACCAGCCTCATCGCCAGCCAAGACAAAGTCCGTTTTTTTAGAAACTGAGCTTGAAACCTTTGCGCCAAAACTCTCAAGCTCCGCCTTTATCTCATCTCTTGGGCGACTTAGCGTGCCAGTTATGACGACCGTTTTGCCACTTAGCGCATTTGAGATGCTCTGCACCTGCGTCACGCTTGGCTGCACGATCTGGCTAAGAGCTAAAATTTCTGCTCTATTTACCTCAGCAAAATCAATTAGACTATTTGCCATCTCCACACCAAAGCCCTCAAGCGAGGTTAGCTCTTCAAAACTAGCATCAAGCCAGCCCAGCCCAAAACTACTTGCAAGCTTTTTAGCCGCCACTTCGCCGATATGCTCGCAGCCAAGCCCCGTGATAAAGCGCGCTAGCTCCGTACCTTTACTGGCTTCGATCGCATTTAAAAGGTTGCTTACTTTTTTTTCTTTAAATCCCTCAAGCGCTACGAGATCATCAAATTTAAGGGCGTAAATGTCTTTTATGCAAGAGAT
Organism: Campylobacter concisus; assembly: GCF_001891085.1. Lineage (NCBI taxonomy): Bacteria > Pseudomonadati > Campylobacterota > Epsilonproteobacteria > Campylobacterales > Campylobacteraceae > Campylobacter > Campylobacter concisus. The sequence goes on along the minus strand of NZ_JXUP01000005.1, from coordinate 23,962 downwards.
CAGTCCCTTGTCAAATAGCAAATTTACTATCGCGTCGCCAAGACCGTCGATGTTTAGGCATTTTTTCGACGCATAGTGGATGATAGAGCCCACCACTCTTGCCCTGCAGCTTAAATTTTGACACTTCAAAAACGCTCCCTCATCAAGCAAGTGCGAGCCACAAACTGGGCAAAATTTAGGCCTATCAATCGCTTGCTCGCTGCCATCTCGCCTATCTTTAAAAACCTTTGTGATCTTTGGTATGACATCTCCTGAGCGGATGATGCCGATGTAGTCGTTTTTCATGACGCCAAGGCGCTCTATCTCGTCAAAGTTATGAAGAGTGGCGGATTTTACATTAGCTCCGTCTATATTTACCTCATCAAGCACGCCAACAGGCGTTACTACGCCGCTTCTGCCAACTTGAAGCGCTACGTCTCTTAGCCTAGTCACCTTTTCAATGGCTGGAAATTTAAACGCCACCATAAATTTTGGAAATTTGACTGTGTAGCCTAGCTCTTCACAGCGCGCAAGGTCATTTACGCGTATCACCATGCCATCCATCATCACGCTCTTTGCCTCGCGGCTGGCTAGTAGCTCGTTATACGCAGTCTCAAGCTCATCTTTTTTTAAAATTTTGAAAAAATCATCCCTCTCAAAGCCAAGATCTCGCACAAATTCCATCACCTCGCTGTGATCTTTTAGCCCAAGGCTCTGCTCGCCCACGCCCCAAGGTATGAAAAGTAGCTTTCTTTTTGCAGTAACCGCGCTATCAAGCTGTCTTAGACTGCCTGCAGCTGCATTTCTAGGGTTTGAAAGTGGCGCCTCGCCCTCTTTTGCGCGCTCTGCGTTTAGAAGATCAAAGTCATCTTTTCTTATGACGACTTCGCCTCTGATTTCGATTAATCCTTTGTAATCAATGCTCTTTAAAACAGAATTTATCGTCCTTGCATTTTGCGTCACGTCCTCGCCTGTAACGCCGTCGCCTCTTGTGATCGCCCTAACTAAAACGCCATTTTCATAGAGTAAATTTAGGCTCGCTCCGTCAAATTTTGGCTCAGCAACAAAGGTCAAATTCTCTTTATCGCCACGCTTTAGCCACGCTTCAAGTTCACCAAGGCTAAAGATATCCTCCATGCTCCACATACGCTTTATGTGGCTTGCCTTGCTAAAGCCCTCTTTTACGCCTCCGCCCACTCGCTTAGTCGGCGAAAATAGCGAAATTTCACTAGGATTTGCCCTCTCATATTCAAGCACCGCGTGATATAGTGCGTCATACTCCTCGTCACTTGCAAGTGGCTCGTCCTCGTCGTAGTAGGCCTTTGCCCACGCATTTAGCGTATCTACCGCTTTTTCATACTCTTGTTTTGTCATTTTTGCTCCAAATTTACACCGCATTTTATCTTAAACATACTTTATAGATGATCCAAATTTAGCTCTCTCGCGTCACATAAATGGACATTTTTATAGACCTTTGCTATCTCGTCCCTCGCCCTCATCAGCGCAAAGCCAAGCAAATTTTGCCCGTGCCACTTCATAGGATTTTGTGCATTTTCATCGCTTGCGCCCAAACCTATGCCCCAAATTTTATCAACTGGGCTTGCCTCGACTAAAATTTTGCTCCCAGTTTGTAGCAAAAAGTCACGCAAAGGGGCATTTTGACTAAATTTTAGATAGCTTGCATTTAGCACGACGCAAAATTTGACCTCGTCCCAGACCTTAGCATCAAAGCCTCGCACCTGCCTGCCAAGCGCCTTCATCTGCGCTGGATCTTTGGCGGATAAAATTTGTTTCAAAGCCTCTTTGTCACCAAAACACTCAGCCTTTTTCGCCATCATATATTGCTCAGCGCAAATGTATTTAGTTTCATCTTGCCAAAAGCTTGATGCGTACCACTGACTTAGACAGCTTGCGCTTAAATTCGCACTCTTTTGATGACCCCAAAATAGTAAAAATTTATCCGCCTTGCCAGCGTTGTAGCGCTTTTTAAGCCACTTTAGATCATATCTAGGCTCGCGCTCCCAAAGGTCTATGACAAAGTCACCATTTATAAAAAGCGTGCTCTCATCCTCGCCTAGCCTTTCATCCCAGTATCCACGCCACGTCGCAGGCTCGGCAAAGAGCTGCTCGTATTGACGTTTTTCATCTTGGCTTAGCGTTTTTAGCCAGCCATTAAATTTAAACTTATAATCCTCGCCGCAACCCATCCTCCAGCCTATAGAAAAGGGGCTAATATCTGGAAATTTGATCCAAGGTGGCGGCAATAAATTTCTCATCTAGCCTCTTTTTAGCCAAGCGTCCTACCAAAGCGTGGCTTGGCTCATCGCCTCGTGCATATTAAAAAGCTGTCTATGCTCGGCCACATCGTGCGTTCTTATGATCTGCGCGCCATTTTCAAAGGCTTTTAAATGCAGATAAAGTGAGCCTGGCAAGCGCTCCTTGACCTCGCTTTTATAGTAGTGGTTTATGACTGATTTGCGGCTAGCACCAACTAGCAGCGGGCAGTCAAATTTCAAAAAATGCTCCAAATGCTTAATAAGCAGCAAATTTTGCTCAGCCGTCTTGCCAAAGCCGATGCCAACATCAAGCACTATCTTTTTAGCGCCAAGTTCCCTTGCAAGGACGATCTTTTGCTCAAAAAAGTCTGAAATTTCGCCAATTAAGTCGTTATACTTTGGCGCAATCTGCATCGTGGCAGGATCTCCTTGCATGTGCATCATGCAAAACTCGGCGTCATATCTTGCAGCAAGCGTGGCAAGTGAGACGTTTGCCGTGATATCATTTATCATTTTAAAGCCATGACTTAGGGCAAATTCAAGGCAATAAGGATCAAAGCTATCAAGGCTAAATTTCGCCTTTTCGTGTAGATTTATCTTGTAAATTTCCTCCACGATATCTTTTATGCGCCTAAACTCCTCCTCGCGGCCGCAATACTCGCTCCCTGGCCTTGAGCTAACGCCACCAAGGTCGATGTAGTCTGCACCTGCTTCGATCATGGCTTCTATTTTTGAGATACCATTTTGCGTATTTATGCGGCTTTGTTCGTTAAAGCTATCTGTGTTTATATTTGCAACGCCCATTATAAGAGGCTTTGTCGGCTTTATAAATTTTGTCTCTAAAAAGGTTGCTAAATTTTTAAGTCCAAAGTCTTGCAACTTCTCTTTTTTAGCTAGCTGTCTAAGCTGCACATCTGTCGCCATTAGTAAGGCTTTATTTAGACTCTGCTTGCCCAAAATCGTATCTTTATGCGTCACAAGCTCAGCTCCAACGCTTAGAGCATCTTGCTTTAGGATATTTGCCGCTGGGGTTTTTATCTCATCTATAAATATAAAATTTATCTCGCTCTTTTCATACATGAGCTTCGCACCAGCAGGGCTTGGCGAGATGGCTTTACAAATTTCATCAAAGTCACTTTTATTATTTATCTTGTAAAATTTCAACGTCGTCCTTTTTGAAATATAGTAAGCAGCAGTGGCGTTAGCACGGCGTGAGACTTGGCATTTAGATCAGCAAGCTTGATAAGCGAGAAAAAATAATCCATCTCATCGCCGCTAAATTTATACCCACTATCAACCGCCTTTGTCACGATAACGCCAACAAGCTCTTTTAGCTCGTTTTTGCCAAATTTCTGAGCTTGCTCGTCTGCGATCTTTTGATCGATAAAGTTTGTTAGCTCTTTTAGGCTAAGCGACTTTAAGTTTAGATCAAGAGTTATTTTTGGCTTTTTGGTGAGATTATTTTCTATGAGCATTCTTGATCTAATCGTTGGTAGAAGTAAATTTTTACTCTGCGTTGCTATTATAAATTTGATATTTCTTGGAGGCTCTTCGATGATCTTTAAAAGTGCATTTTGAGCCTCTGTCCTAAAAGAATTAGCATGTATTACTAAAATTTTTTCATCTTTTTCAGCAATGTATGCTTCTGCGATGACCTCCTTTGCATTTTCTAGCAAAAAATCATCGCTTATAAAAAATCTTAGATTATTTACGCCAAACTCGGCTTCAAGCTTGGCTTTTAAATTTTCAAAATCGCTTGTAACGACGATTTTATTAAGCATTTAGAGTATCACCTTGGCAAAAAGCGCCGCATCGATGCTTTTATCAAAAATTTTGCAAAGGCTTATTAGCTTAACGTCTAAATTTTCATCACTCGAGCTAAGAGTAAAGCTATTTTGCGCCTGCTCGTCAAATAGCCACATATAACTATCCTCATCACTTTTGGCTAAATTCGCATATCTATCAAGGCTCTTTCCGATATAAAAAAACAAGTATCCGTTTGGAAAAGCAAGACTTAGCATATCTTTTAGAAGCTGCTTTTGCTCATTTGTCTCTATCTCATCAAGCGATGGATAAAGCGATCTTAGGCTAAAAAATGGCAAAAATGGCCTAATGCTTTTTGAATGGTTCATCTTTTTTAAAAGATAAATTTCAAACCATCTTCGCTCTTCATCGCTTATAGTTATAAAAGCCCTTCCTTCAAGTAAAAATTTAAGCCTAGATGCGAGCAAAGGTGTCCATTCAACACGCCTTTCCTCCATCCAGCTCATCAAAGGACCTTCGTCCCTAATAGCTTTTAACGTCCACTGAATAAAATCTTGCATTATTTATCTAGCTTATAGGCATCATGAAGTACGCGAACCGCTAGCTCACCATATTTTTGATCAACGATCATTGAAATTTTTATCTCACTTGTTGAGATCATTTGGATATTTATGCCCTCTTTTGCAAGCGTTTCAAATGCCAAACATGCTACGCCGCTATGGCTTTTCATGCCGACGCCAATAACTGAAACTTTCACGATCGCATCATCAAATTCTATATGTTTTGCAGCTGAGAGCTTTTGCATAGTCTCTTTTGCTAGTTCAAGCTCATTTTGTGGCACTGTAAAGCCTAAATTTGTAGTGCCGTCATGTCCTACGTTTTGGATTATCATATCTACGTTTATGTTTTCATGAGCTAAAGCTGTAAAAATTTCTGCTGCAATGCCAGGCTTATCAACTACGCCTCTTAGTGTTACTCTTGCTTGATTTTTATCTAGTGCTATTCCGCTTACTAAAACTGCTTCCATATTGTCATCTTCCTTTGCTATTAATGTGCCTTCGTTGTGATTAAAGCTACTTCTTGTAATGAGTTTTACATTTAGTTTTTTTGCTAGCTCGACTGAGCGATTTTGTAGTACCTTTGCACCAGCAGAGGCGAGCTCAAGCATCTCATCATAGCTTATTTTCTCAAGTTTTTTTGCCTTTTTTTCTATCCTTGGATCAGTCGTATAAACGCCATCAACATCGGTAAAAATTTCGCATAGATCAGCATCAAGCGCCCCTGCTAATGCAACTGCACTAAGGTCACTACCGCCTCTACCAAGGGTTGTGATATTACCTTTTTCATCTATACCTTGAAAGCCAGCTACAACTACGATTTTGCCAGCTTTTAGCTCGGCTTTTAGCCTAGCAGTCTCTATCCTTTCGATCCTTGCTTTCGTATGAATATCATCAGTAATAATGCCTGCCATCGCACCTGTCATACCCACGCACGCATAGCCTTTTGCATTAAGTGCGATAGTTAAAAGCGCGGTCGTTACTTGCTCTCCAGAGCTTAAAAGCATATCAGTGGCGACGCCATCTGGATGTTTTGAAAAATACTCACTATATTCAACCAATTGATTTGTAACTCCGCTCATCGCAGAAACTACCACAACTACGTCTGCACCGCTATTTTTTGTCTCAATGACTCTATTTGCCACAGCTTCGATGCGTTCAAGTGTTCCTACGCTAGTTCCACCAAATTTTTGAACGATCAACATCAAAAATATCCTTTCTCTTTAAAATAACTCAAAACCTTTTCATAAATAGGCTTTTTAAAGTGATTTATTCCCTCTAAACTTCTACCAAAATCTACAAATTTATACTCGCTAAACTCTGGATGCTCTGTCTTTAAATTTATGCTGGCACCATTTTTAAGTCTAACCAAAAAATATTTTTGCGTCTGTCCATCAAATGGATAAAATTTCTTTGCCGCGTTTGCTGGAAAGTCGTAGCTTAGCCACTGCGGATACTCATCTAAGATATCGATTTTATCAGTTCCGATCTCTTCTTTAAGCTCCCTTTTTAAGGCCTGCTTTGGACTCTCACCTTCGTCTATTCCGCCTTGAGGAAACTGCCAAATATCATCCATATCCACCCTTTTTGCGACCAAAATTTCACATTTAAATGGATACAAGCTAGACAAAATAACAGCTGCCACATTTGGTCTGTATTTTTTTTGCATGATTTTTCCAAAAATTTTATTTGGGATAATAACTAAAAAGAGTTAAGAGATAGATAAATAAGACTACTTTTTACGACGTTTGTAGTAAATCACATAGCCACTAAAAAGTAGCACGCCAACTCCACAAGAAGCCATAAAAAAGATAAATTTTCCAGCCTCCCCAAATGTATATCCAGCGTGCAGATCAAGCATAAATTTATAAATTTCAAAAGATTTTGGCATGGTGTTTTTTAAAATTTCTCTACTTGCCGTATCGATTACAAGTCTAACGCCATCACTCTCACTAGCACCTTTTGGCAAGTAAAAGATCATAAATTTTACGCCGTCTTTATTGAGGATAAAATTTAAAGCATCAAACTCATTTCCAAATTTTAAAGTAAAAATTTCATAAGCTTTTTTAAGATTTTCTACCTTTTGCTCATCATTTAGGCTAAAACCATTTTTGCTAGTAAAATTTGGCTTTTTAAAGACCTTCTCTTCGCCATAAATTTGATTTATAACCTTAGCAAAACTCTCATAAGAAAAGTATAGACCGCTAACACAGATAATAAGCAAAATGGCTCCCAAATAAAGCCCCAAAAATCCGTGCAACGAATATAAAAATGCAAATTTCTTTGCCTTTAGATTTAGCTTAAAGGCGCTAATAAATTTGCTTCTAAATCTCCAAAATTGTATAAACGCTCCAGTTAATAAAATCGCAAGTAGTGCAAGCGTTGAAATCGCCACTATCTCGCTTGCGAATTTAGATAAATTTTCATTTTTAAATAGAGCTAGTCCTAGATTTTTATGTAAATTTAAAGCTAGCCCTATAAATTTTTCCACGCTATTTTCAGAGACTACCTCGCCCGTATAAGGATCTACAAAGAATGACTTAAACTCGCCACTCTCGCTTGTGCCACTTACCACATAAGCTCTATTTGTCTCGCCTTTTATCTTTATATAACTAAGGTTAAAATTTGGCCAAGTCTTACTAAAGACCTTTAAAATTTCATCTATTTTTAAAGCACTTTTATTGGTTGCTATGTCTATCTCATCTTTGCTAAAAGCTTCAATTATCTCATCGTGATACGAAATAATCGCTCCACTAATTGAAATTATCAAAAGCGGCAAAGCAAAGATAAGAGCTAAAATTAAGTGAAATTTCCGCCAAATTTTAAACATTTTAAAACTTCAAATTAAAGCCAAGTTCGATCTTTTGTCCATCAACTATCAAAACATCATATCTGCCTGATCTTGTCGTAAAAAACTCGTTAAATAGATTATAAACGCTTAAGTTTAGGCTGAAATTTTTAGTTACATTGTAGTTTATGCCAAGATCTGCGATAACGTAAGCTCTCATATCATCAGCATAGCTAAATGAGTTTTTAGTTCTACCATAATAATTTATCTGTGACCAGAAATTTAGCCATCTATTTAGCTCGTAGTTCGCTCCAAATTTAAATGTATGAAGCGGATAGTTGTTTAAGCTTTTGCCAACTTCTGAGCCATCTTTTTGTTTTGATTTTGTATAAACATAGCTTTGATTTAGTCTAAGAGCATTTGTCACCTGCCACTCATTTGTTAGCTCAACTCCATAAATTTCAGCTTTACCGATATTTATACTCTCCCAAATACCATTTGGATAAATTTTGCCTTTATGTCTGCAAACACTACCTCTTGAGCAGATAGGCCTATAACTTAGCATATCTTTAAAACTTGTGTAAAAGCCAGTTAAAGATGTTTCAAAACCTTCATTGTTATTATAAACGCCACCAAATTCATAACTTACGCTTGTCTCTGGCTTAAGAGCACTTCTTCCAAGCTGTGCTCCACGTCCTCCAGCAAATGGCAAAGCAAGATCTTGCGTGCGCTGCTTGATATCAGGTGTCGCATAACCTGTGCTAACTCCGCCTTTTAGGGCAAAAAAATCATTTAAGTTATAGATACCATAAATTCTTGGTGAAACGTGCGAGCCATAGTTCTCATCGTAGTTATAGCGAATACCTGTGCTTAAAATGAAGTCTTTTATAAGGCGATAATCATCTTCAGTATAGACCGAATAATCATACCTCTTTACATTCGCAGCGTCCGCCGTGGTCGCCTTTTCATCTAGCTTTTCTTTTTTAGCATTTAGGCCTAAAGTAAAGGCGTTATTATCAGTAAAATATGAGCCTTTTGTATCAAAATTTAGAGTCTTTAGTGTCAAATTTTGTTGTGCTATCTCTTTTATCTTGCCATAAGATAAATAGCTTTGAAGCAAGATATTATCAAGCCTTGCTTCGTGGCTTAAATTTATCACATCGCCCTTTATCCTCTCACTAGCAACTGAGTTGGTACCAGTTGATAGTGTTTTGCCTTTAGTTCTTTTATATTTCACATCGCTTCTTGCAAGCTCAAGCGTAAGATCATTATTTTCATTTGGCTTTAAAAATAGCTTCGCACCAAAATTTCTATCCTTTTGCTCTCTATTTGCATAAGAAATTTTATCTTCTGATTTATTTAAATTTTTACCATAAACAGAAACACTTAAAACATCGTCAATTAGTCCAGAGTGCAAATAAAGGCTATTGTAAAACTCACCGCTTATATTTTTATTTCTAGCAAATTTATAGCTTGAGCCAAGATTTGCACCAAATTCATTGCTAAACTCATCTGTAATGATATTTATAACTCCGCCTAACGCGTCACTTCCATAAAGTGAGCTCATAGGTCCACGTATCACTTCGATACGGCTTATCGCACTTGCTGGCGGAATAAAACTATATGAGCCTCCAACGCTTCTAAGCCCTTTATAGGCGTTATCGCCTGGTACTGGCATACCATTTACTAAAATTTTTGTATGTCTTTGAGAAAGACCTCGAATAGAAATTCCTCGTCTATTTGCTGCCCCAAGAGTTGCTCCAAAAAGACTTGGGATATCTTTGGTCATGCTCTCGATATCTTTGTGATTTTTCTTTTCTAATGCCTCTTTGGTTATAACGCTAAGCGTTGCTGGTGCGTCTTTGATATTTTGCTCAAACCCTGTTGCACTCACTACTTTAACTTCTGGTAGAACCTTATCTTCATTTGCAAAAAGCGGTAAATTTATAAAAATTGCCGCACAAATAGAAATTTTTAATGCACTTTTCACAAAAACTCCTTATAAAAATTTAATGCACATTTTACTAAAATTAAATAATCGTTATCAATATCATACGTAACGCTAAAGGGATTAAATTTAACGCTTGAGGGATAAAATGATAAATTTAGACAAAAAATATGGAACGAGAAAGATATCTCAAAAGGAAAAACAAATAAGCGTAGAGTTTTTCAAGCAAAGCAGTGGTATTAGCTATCTAAAAAGTGAAATTTTATGTAACGGCAGGATAAAAATAGATCGTCACAAGTCTAAAAAATATCTATTTTTAATGTTTAATGAGGATAAAAACGATCTTTGCTTTAAGCTTGATAAAAAAGAGTATATCTTAAACAAAGATGAATTTGGCATTGGGCTTGTTAATGACGATTTTAAAGGTGTCTTTGAGTATCAAAATAAATTTTATAAGACTAAAACACTACTTTTTGACGAAAGCTATGCAAATAAGCTTGAGATATTTGCTGGGCTTAGATTTGATGATAAATTTGAGCTTTTAAAATACAAAAAAGATTTAGCTCAAATTTGCGTTTTGAATGAACTTGATACGACAAATTTATATGAAGGCGCGATGAGGGAAATTTTTACCGAGTCGAAAATTTTAGAGCTTATTTATAAAAGTAAAATACAAAAAGAGAGCGAATTTTCACTTAGCAGAGATGAAGAAAAGACTCTTTTAAAAGCTAAAATGATCTTGTTAAGTCGTATGCAAAATCCTCCAAGCATCAAAGAGCTAGCTCATCTTTGTGGCACAAATGACTTTTGGCTAAAGAAAAATTTTAAGCTATTTTTCAAAGATACGATCTACCAGCTCTTAGCAAAAGAGCGTCTAAAGCTCGCTTTTACTCTTTTGGAGCAAAATGATATCAGCATAAAAGAAGCTGCAAATATCATAGGTTACGCAAATACTGCACATTTTGCAAAAATTTTTAAGATAAATTTTGGCTTTTTGCCAAGCAAACTCTTAAAGACCAAAAGCTACTTTTAAACTACTATAAATGCCAAATTTCTTATAATCCTCAAAATTTAAAAGAGAGAAATTTGCAAGTTTATATCCATATGCCATTTTGCGAAAGCAAGTGTCCTTATTGTGCTTTTGGCTCAAGTGATGACGAATTTAACAAGGCCAGCGCTTATTTTCAAGCACTAGTTCTTGATCTAAATTTTCAGCTAAAAAGCCAAAATGTAAAAGAAATTTCTACTATCTTTTTTGGTGGCGGCACACCAAGTGCGGTAAATGCTAAGCTTTATGATGAAATTTTTAGCATTTTAGCTCCTCTTTGCACTCCAACAACTGAGATCACTCTCGAGGCAAATCCAAACTCAGCAAGCTTTGCTTGGCTAAAGCATGTAAAAAATTTAGGTGCAAATCGTATAAGCTTTGGCGCTCAAAGTTTTTTTGAAGATAAGCTTAAATTTCTTGGTCGCATTCACAGCAAGGAGCAAATTTTTAAAGCTGTAGAAAATGCTGGAAAAGCTGGCTTTAAGAGCATAAATTTAGATCTCATCTATGACACTAAATTTGATACCAAAAAGCGCCTTTTGGCTGAGGTTGAAAATTTAAAAAGTCTTGCTATCACGCATCTAAGCGCCTACTCGCTCACTCTTGAAGAAAACACCCCATTTGCTGGTAAAAAAAGTTATAAAAAAGATAGCGACACTTTGGCTAAATTTATGATAGAGCAGGTTGGGAGAGCTGGCTTTGTGCAGTATGAAATTTCAAATTTTGGGCAAATTTGCAAGCACAATCTTGGCTACTGGCAGGGCAAAAACTACCTTGGCGTGGGCGCTTTTAGCGTGGGCTTCGTGGATGGCACGAGATACTACGCCAAAAATAGCATCAATGCCTACATCTTGCAGCCAACTTACAGAGAAAAAGAAATTTTAAACGAGAGTGAGCTAGTAAGAGAGCATATATTTTTAGGGCTTAGAAGCATAGTTGGCGTGGAGGCTGGACGATTAAGTGAGGCTCATAAAAAAAGAGCAAATCTGCTTGTAGAAAATGAAAAACTGCTCTTTAAAAATGGCAAATTTTACAATCCAAATTTCTTACTAAGCGACGAGATCGCACTCTTTATCGAAGGCTAAATTTATAAAATTTTGAGCAAAGTCAAGATAAAATACAAAGCTTAAATAAAATTTAATAGAGGCAAAAATGTTTGGAATGAGTTTTTCTGAAATCTTAGTTATCGCCATTATTGCAGTGTTAGTTTTAGGTCCTGACAAGCTGCCAAGTGCGATGGTTCAGATTGCAAAATTTCTAAAAATGTTTAAAAAAGGCATAAACGACGCAAAATCAACATTTGATCAAGAAATGAAGATAGCTGAGCTAAAAGAAGATGCCCAAAAATATAAAGAAAGCATAACTAAAAGTACGCAAAGTGTGCGCAAAAAGCTTACTTTTGAAGAGCTTGACGAGATCAAGAAAAGCGCAAGTGACATCACTGAAAGCATACAAAACGTCGTAAGCGATACGAAAAAAACGGTAGAAAATATACAAAATCCAACAAATTTAGTTAAAGATGCGATCTTAAACGATAAAAAAGAGGCGTAATGTTTGAAGAGCTAAGACCCCATTTAATCGAACTTAGAAAGAGACTTTTTATAAGTATAGTAAGCGTTTTTGTCTGTTTTGGCATCTGCTTTACGTTTTGGAATCCATTGCTTGCATGGATGAGCGAACCGCTAAAACAGGTATTGCCAGCTGGCTCAAATATCATATTTACTCAAATTCAAGAGCCATTTTTTACAGCGATGAAGGTTGCATTTTTTGCTGGTGTCGTGATCGCGCTACCTATCATTTTTTGGCAGTTTTGGCTATTTGTCGCCCCTGGACTTTATGACAATGAAAAAAAATATGTGATCCCATTTGTCATCTCAGCTTCATTTATGTTTGCGTGCGGGGCGGCGTTTTGTTACTACGTGGTCATCCCACTTGGCTTTGCATTTTTGGTAAATTTTGGTGGCCAGCTCTTTACGGCTTTACCAAGCATTGGCGAGTATGTTGGCTTTTTTGCAAAACTACTGATTGGCTTTGGAATTTCATTTGAGCTACCAGTCATTACATTTTTCTTAGCAAAGATCGGACTTGTCGATGACAAGATGCTAAAAGATTACTTCAGATACGCTGTTGTTATCATCTTTATCTTTGCAGCCATCGTTACACCACCTGATGTAATAAGTCAAGTCTTAATGGCACTACCACTCATCGGACTTTATGGAATTTCAATAATCGTCGCTAAAAGAGCTAACAAGAGCGACAATGAAGACGAAAAAGAAGAACAAGACAGCGACGTAGCAAGCGATGAGTAATATAAACGACGTCTCAAGTTATGATTATTTTTTACCAGAAGAGCTCATCGCGAAAGAGCCAATTTTGCCAAAAGAAGAGGCAAGATTGCTTGTCTATTTTAAAAATACAAAAGAGATAAAACACTACAAATTTAAAGATCTCTCCAGCCTTATTCCAGATGATGCTGCAGTTATTTTTAATAACACAAAAGTTATCAAAGCTCGCATTTTAGGACAAAAAGAAAGCGGCGGGGCTTGCGAAGTGATGCTAAATCAGCCCATAGGCGAGAATAAATTTAGCGTCTATATAAGAGGCAAAGTAAGCTCTGGTAGCGTTTTAAATTTTCCTGATAATCTAAAAGTAAATGTGCTTGAGCTAAATGACGATGGCACAAGGGTGGTAAATTTTACGCGAAATGGCGTTTTGCTTGATAATGTTCACCTTTTTAGTGAGCTTGAAAAGATCGGTCACGTACCGCTTCCGCCATACATTAAAAGGGCTGATACAAAGGATGATGAGAGCTGGTATCAAAGCATATTTGCCAAAAATAGTGGTGCAGTGGCAGCTCCGACAGCTAGCCTTCACATAAGCGAACAAATGCTAGAGCAGATAAAAGCAAAGCATGAAGTCGCCTACATTACGCTTCACGTTGGCGCTGGGACATTTAAAGGCGTGGAGTGCCAAAATATAAATGACCACAAAATGCACTCAGAATTTTACGAGCTAAGCGAGCAAGCTCAAGAGATTATAAATTCTAGTAAACCAATCCTTGGCGTTGGTACGACGGTTACTAGATGTGTTGAAGAATTTGCAAGAAGTAAGCAAGTAAGCGGCTTTTGCAAGTTATTTTTAAACCTAAATAATAAGCCTATCAGGCAAAACTACCTTCTTACAAATTTTCATCTACCAAAATCAACTCTAATAATGCTAGTTACTAGCTTCATAGGGCTTGAAGAGACGATAAGAATTTATAAAACGGCAGTTGATGAAAAGTATAGATTTTACTCATACGGCGATGGGATGTTGATAATATGAAAGATAAACCTATCGATATCATAAACAGAATGGAAATTTTTCTTAGTGCCATATACCAAGACGCACAAGATACTAAAAATTCTATCATTTTTAGCTACGATCCAAGTTATCCAAGGTTTTTGAAATTTGATGCTACAAATCTCATAAAAATACTTGAAAATATTTGCAAATTTTTCCTTTACTCTACCGAATATGCAGACATTTACATTCTCTTTCAACTCAAAAACTATAGTCCCAAATCTGTACATTTTGACATTAAAATAAAATCTAGCCATAGCGTAATGAGACCAAGTCATTACTATCTTAGCAAGATAAATGACTATCTAAAAAAAGCAAATGAATCTATGATCTCTCATAATGATGGAGAATTTTTAATATCTTTTAGCGCGGCACTAACGGGCGATAGAGCCATCCAAAGACAAATAAATATCAAAAATCAAACAAATACAAATATCTTAGTCGCTTGCGATGACGATGCTTTATTTGACACCATTAGTGCTCAGATAAATTTTTTAGGTCTAAAGGTTATCGGCAAAAACGACCTTAGCAATCTAATGAGACATATAAAAGATTCTATTTTTACCCCATTTGTTATTTTTATTGATAGTAAAATTTTAAAAAATGAAGCAATGCTAGAAGATATACTTGAGTTTAAAAATATTAAGAATTTTCGTATTGTAGCCATTTGCAAAAACGATGAGTCGGCTAACGATCTGCCAAATCATGTCACGGTATTAAAGCAGCCTTTTAGCACAGATAGCTTTCAGCTAGCTTTTAAAAATTCGCTCGAAAAATAGACCGATTTTTACTTTTTAATTTATCCCAAGATATCTTTTTAAAATAATAGTGGCTGAAATGCTATCTAGCCTACCATCTCGCTTTGTATTTGTGTAAATTTCACTAGCTTCACTACTGCTAAAGGCCTCATCTTGATAGACAATATTTGCCTTTACATCAAGAAGTGAGACAAAATGCTCGATGCGTCTTCTCATCTCATCTTCGCTACTACCACCGATTGGCACGCCCACCACCAGCGTATCTGGGGTATATTCATTTACCTTTTGGCTCACATCTCTTGCGGCTTGATTTCTATTTTTTCTAAGCACTGGCTCAAGCGGAGTCACGATCTCGCCAAAACCAAAAGCAAGCCCTATTCGCTTTAACCCAACATCAATAGCCATAAATTTCTCTCTCATAGCACGCTCTTTACTCTTAGATTTGAAATTTCAACTAACCCTTCAAGCTCGTACTCATAGATGATATCGCCAAATCTTGCTAAAACTTCATCAAGACTTACGCCATTTTTACAAAATTCTAAAATCTCGTCACTAGTCTTTTCTTGCTCTTTAATCTCGCCAAAAAGTGAAGCAAATTTATGATAGTTATCGATAAGCTCGGCTTTTTTATTTGCAAGCAAAAAATTTGTCCCATCGCTTTCGCCCATGCGCTGTGGCAGTACATAAACTGGGATTTTAAGCTCGTTTGCAAGCCTTGCACTTTGCATTGAGCCACTTTTAAGATCAGCTTGCGCGACAACTAGAGCTTCACAAAGCCCCACAACTATGCGGTTTCGCTCCAAAAATCTATAAGCAAGTGGCGGCTCACCTTCATCATACTCACTAAGAGCCAAGGCTTTGGTGTAAATTTCATTTATCGCCACTTTATTTTGGCTTGGATAGATGGTGTCAAGTCCGCTCGCAAAAATACCAATCGTTCTTGGAATAGCAGCTTTATGAGCCGCGATATCAACGCCGATAGCTCCGCCACTTACCACACAGACGTTTGCACTTTTTAGTGCTGTACAAAGTGCTGTGACGCACTCTTTTGTATAAACACTTGCCTTTCTTGAGCCAACAACTGCGATCTTTGGCAAAGATAAAAGCGAAGTATCTCCGATAAAATTTAGCTGTTTTGGTGGATTTTTTAGTCTATTTAACGGCTCTGGGATAAAGTCAAGTCTCATAAAATATCTTTTAAATAAACAACATCAACATCTTTTAAAAGATTATTTTTGCTCTCTTTTATCACTGCAATCGTATTTTTCTTTGGATGCCCAATGGTAATCGCGTAGCCTCTTTTTTTAGCCAAATTTACAGCAGCCGCAAGTTCACGCCTAACAGCGCTAGCCGATGGATCGTCATCTAAAAATATATCTCTTGAGATGTATGGTTGATTATGTTTTTTTGCAGCTCTTGCTACTGCGGTTTGAGCGATAGTTTTGCTATCAATAAAGACAAAGCCCTGCTCTATCAGCGCCCTATAAGCCTTATCCATAGCATCAAAATCGCTTGTAAAGCGTGATCCTGTGTGGTTGTTTGTATATTTTGCACGCGGGAAGTCTTTGCGTATCTTTTTTATCTTTTCGTGCATGCTCTCAAAACTCTCGTTGATCGTAAGAGTTCCTATCTCTGGGCTATCAAAGTGTTTTGCTTGCATCGGAAGATGTATCATGTAAAACTCAAATGTTCTTGCGATATTTGGCGTATCTGGATGAGTCTTTGTCGCTGGAAAAATAGACGGCGTAATTTTTAAGCCAAGCGATTTTATCATACTTGCATGTTCAAATGTCGCCACATCGTCTATTATAATGACGAGCTTTGCGCGCCCTTTTATGCTGGCGTTTGGCATAAAAGGTACCGCTTCAAAGCTATCTTTTTTTATATTCTTTTCTTCATATTTTGTTTTTTCTATCTTTTTAGTGGTTAAATTTTCAGCTTTTTTAGCTGGCTCGACTTTTGTGTTCTCGCTTTTGAATTTTTCTTTTTTTTCTATTTCAGCGCTTTTATTTTGATCGATTTTTACTTCAAAATTTTGAGATTTTAACTCGGTTTTTTGTTCGATTTTTGAGCTATAAAATGGCTCTATCTTTTGTTCATTTTCTATTACGCTAGGCTCTGTGTTTTTATAACTTGCAAGTAAATTTTTAGTATCGTTTTGCTCTTTTTTTGGTTCTTCTTTTTTGATTTCAGTTTTTACTTCAACTATCTTTTTTTGCTCTTTTGACTCTATTTTCGGCTTTAAAGTAAGTTCGCTTTTATGTTTAGGATCGGTAAAAATTTTACTTAAATTTTCATCTTCATCAAATTTTAAAGGGTATTTTCTCTTCTCAAATTCTTGTTTTTTCTCTTTATTGGCAACCTTTGGCTCAGTTTTTTTAGAAATTTGCTTTTCTATCTTTGTTTCATCTACTTTATTTGCTATCTGTGTCCCATTATTTTTAATGCTAAGAGCTGCAACAAGCGCGATTATCAAAATAGCCGCTATGACACCTATACCGATGAAAGTTTTATTATGAGAACGACCTGTTTTTTTCTTTACAGGTCGCTTCTTTGTAGTTTTTTTTTCGCTCAAAGTTTAGTTTTTGTTTTGATCTATAAGTTTGCCGCTTGTGATCCAAGGCATCATTGAACGAAGTTTTTTGCCAGTTTGATTTAGCAAGCTTCTCTCGGCTATACCACGCTCAGCGTTCATTCTAACGTAACCCGCTTTTCTCTCAAGGATAAAGTCTTTTGCAAATTTGCCATTTTGAATCTCTTTTAAAACTTCTTTCATAGCCTTTCTGCTCTCTTCGCCAACTACTCTTACACCACTTACGTAATCACCGTATTCAGCGGTATTTGAGATAGAGTAGCGCATATCAGCCATGCCGCCTTGATACATCAAATCAACGATTAATTTTAACTCATGCAAGCACTCAAAATATGCCATCTCAGGCTCATAGCCAGCCTCTACAAGCGTATCAAAGCCAGCATTTACAAGTGCGCAAAGACCACCGCAAAGCACAGCTTGCTCACCAAATAAATCTGTTTCAGTTTCATCTTTAAATGTTGTCTCAATGATGCCAGTTCTACCGCCACCTATGCCGCAAGCATAGCTTAGAGCGATCTCTTTAGCCTTTCCACTTGCATTTTGCTCAACAGCGATAAGATCAGGTATGCCGCCACCTCTTAAAAATTCGCTTCTAACTGTGTGTCCTGGGGCTTTTGGAGCGATCATGATGACGTCTATGTTTGCTGGAGCTTTGATCTGTCCAAAATGAACATTAAAACCATGTCCAAATGCGATAGCAGCGTGATCTTTTAAATTTGGCTCGATCTCATTTTTATAAATTTCAGCTTGAAGCTCATCTGGTGTTAGGATCATAACTACATCAGCGCCTTTTGTAGCTTCGCTTACAGTTTTTACTTCAAAGCCCTTTGCTTCAGCTTTTGCCCAACTTTTGCCACCTTTTGCAAGACCGATTACGACACTTACGCCATTGTCTCTTAAATTTTCAGCGTGTGCGTGACCTTGTGAGCCAAAGCCGATGATTGCTACTTTTTTACTTTGAATAAGACTTAAATCACAGTCTTTATCGTAATAAACATTTATAGCCATTGTTACTCCTATTATTAAAATTTGGCAAAATTATAACTTTAGCCAGCAAAAAATCGGCTGAAACACACGGAAACTAATTTTAAGTTTTATGATAATTTATTTTGCTAAAATACGCTGAAAATTCAATAAAAAGAGATAACTCAATGAATGAATCAGTTTTTAAAAAGATCAAAGCACTTCCACCGCTAGATGATACAGTTATACAAATTCAACGCCTACACGCGGATGAAAACAGCTCAATAAGCGATCTTACAAAAGTAGTTGAAAAGGATCCGATGCTAACAGCAAATATCCTACGTTCCGCAAACTCTCCACTTTATGGATTTTCTCAAGAGATCACAACCATCGCAAGAGCTATTTCTCTTTTTGGTATGGCTACCATTCGTGGTTTTGCGCTTTCAAGCACTATCAAAAAGAGTTTTTCTATAAATTTAGAGCCTTATGGTATTACTACACAAGATTTTTTAAATATCTCGATCATTCAGAATGCATTGATGTACAACTGGCACTCTAAGATTAATCCTAAGAGTCTAGAAATTCTCTCTCCAGCTTCATTTATGCTTGAAATTGGCAAGATAGTTCTTGCTCATGAGCTAGTCGAAAGCAAACAAGATGTTGATTTTAGAGAAAAGATCAAAAATATTTCTAGCCCAACTGATCTCTCATTATTTGAAACAGAAATTTTAGATATGTCAAACGAAGAAGTTACAGCTAAAATTTTTGAACAATGGAATCTTGAGACAGAGCTTAGTAGCTCAATATTATATTCAACTAATCCAGAAGAGGCACCAGATCATATAAAAGATTATGCAAAAGCCCTAAAAGTCATAAAAACAGCTGTGAATATCTTTAATCAACTTGATGATATAAGCATACAAAACACACTACCGCTTCTTGACGAATATGGCTTTAGACATGATACGTTCTTAATGGCTGTCGCTAAAGTCAAAGATAATTTGTGAAAGAATTTTTAACTTCATTACTTGTCGGCATCAAAGAAAAAGAGATATCAAACGAAGACAAAGAAGTCTTACGCAATCTCTTAAATCTTGGTGCCGTAAGCTCACATAAAGATAAATTTTACCTAAACAATGGCTACGTCTGCGGCAAGCTAGACATCAGTCAAAACGCAACTGGCTTTATCATGCCGTTTGATAAACGCTTCAAGCAAGATATCATCGTAGAAAATAAAAATTTAAACAACTCTCACCTTGGCGATATCGTGTTAGCAAAGCTTTTACCGCTTAAGAAAAAACGCCAAAGCGCTAAGATAGTGATGAGTCTAAAGCTTGCAAATGAGACAAGTGTGGTCTATACAAAACGCTTTGGAGCGGCCATTTTAGGAGTAAATTTAAAAACTGGACTAAGCACGACCTTAAAAGCGACGCAAAAAAGCCTAAAGATGCTCCCACTTGGGACGCTACTAAAGATAAATAACCTAAACAACGAGATAGTTGAGGTTTTAGGAAATTTAGAAGACCCATTAAGCGATGAGAAAATTTCGCTTGCTATTTATAATAAAAACGATAAATTTAGCGAGGCCTGCGAGCTTGAGGCAAAGGCTTTTGGCGACGAAGTCGATGCTAGCATGTATCCAAATAGAGTTGATCTAAGAAATTTAGAGTTTTGTACGATCGATCCAGTCGATGCCAAAGACTTTGACGATGCCATATATTTTGATGAGAAAAAGCGAGAAATTTATGTCGCAATCGCTGATGTAAGCGAGTATGTGACCGCATATAGCGCTATTGACAGCGAGGCTAAAAAAAGAGGCTTTTCTATCTACTTTCCGCACATTTCAGTGCCGATGTTGCCACGCGCGCTAAGTGAAAATATCTGCTCGCTAAAGCCAGATGTGCCGCGCCTTGCATTTTGCTTTAAAATTTCACTTGATGCGAATAATGAGGTAAAAAAAGAGGAGCTTTTTGAAGCGATCATCCTTTCAAAAAGGCGCTTTAATTACGACGAGATCGATGAAATTTTAGAAGGCAAAAGAGAGTGTGAAATTTCATGGGTCAAGCTACTTTTTAAACTTACCACAAAGCTTCGCAAAAAAAGGCTTTTGCATGCATTTGACTTTAGGACAAAAGAGCTGAGAATGAGTCTTGATGAAGAGGGTCAAATTTTACAAACTAGATTTGAAAGCGACTCTGACTCACATAGACTTGTCGAGGACTGCATGCTTTTAGCGAACAAAGCTGCCGCAAAGCTCATCACAAAGGGCGTTTTTAGAAACCATGCTTCGCCTGATTTTAAAAAGATAGATACCTTGCTTGAGGACCTGCAACTTCTGGGGCTTGACTTTACCTACGAAAACGATCTTGCAAATTTGATAAGAAAGATACAGCTAAAAGCCGATGGACTTGGCAACCGAGAAGAGATAGATAAGCTCATCATCAAGTCTCAAAAAAAAGCTGAATATTCAAGCGAAAATTTGGGTCACTTTGGGCTTGGATTTGACAGATATACACACTTTACAAGCCCCATTAGAAGGTATTCTGATCTCATTTTACACAGGCTTTTAAAGGCTAAAATTTCAAAAGATGAGAAGCTTTACAACTTCTTGCTTTTAAACATCCAAAATACCTGCGCAAATTTAAGTGAGCTTGAAAGAGAAGCCGACAAGGTAGCCTACGACTTTATGGATAGGAAATTTGCACGCTGGGCAGCCGCAAACATCGGCAAAGAGGTACGTTGCTACGTGAGCGAAAACCAAAATGTTTTGATCGCAAAGCTTGATGATCATTTTGTTGGAGCTAGAATTTTTATAACTGGATACAGTGCAAATTTACTCCAAAAACTTGTCGTCAAGATCACAGAGGCCGACATCGCAAGTGCTAAAATTTTTGCAAAAGTGGCAAGAAAGATCGATGTATAGAAAAGATTTGGAGCTAAATTTAGCAAATGCAAATTTAAGCAACTACTTCTTGCTTTTTGGGGCAGATGAGTTTCAGATCGAGCTTTTTGGCAAGGAAATTTTGAGCTTTTACGCAAGCGAAGATGCAAATCTATTAAGCCTTTATTTTGACGAGTACAACTACGCGCAAGCAAGCTCTCACCTAAGCGAGCAGTCGCTTTTTGGCGGCAAAAATATCCTTTATGTAAAAAGCGACAAAAAGATCCCAGCAAAAGAGCTAAAAGAGCTCATCTCGCTTTGCTCAAAAAGCCAAGATAATTACTTTTTATTTGAACTTTATGAGTCCGATATGAAACTAGTTTTTGATACGCAAAAGGCTTTTGGGACAAATTTTGCGAGATTTTTTAAGCCATCAACTCCAGATGAAGCGATAAATTTGCTAGCTAAAAGCGCAGCTAAAATTGGTCTAAACATAACCAAAAACGCACTTTATGAGCTTTACTTTACACATAATGAAAATTTATACCTTGCAGCAAGCGAGCTAACAAAGTTAAAGAGCCTAAATACTCACATCGAACAAGATGATATAAAAAGGCTAGTTTTTGGACTTGGTGGGATAAATTTTGACGATTTTTTTAACAAATTTATGGCTCTAAAAGATATAAAAAACGACTTTTTTAACTATCTAGAAGATCCGAATTTTAATGAAATTTTTCTTCTAAACTCGCTTTACAAAGCATTTTTTAGGCTATTTAAAATTTACTCTTATATAAAGGTAAATGGTCGCTTAAATTTAGATGAGGCAATTGGTTATCAACCGCCTGTAAATGTCGCAAATTTATTAAAAGCAAATAGCTTAAAACTAAATTTAAATACATATCTAGAGATATTTAAAACGCTAAATTTAGCCGAGCTAGAGCTAAAAACAAATACAAAAATGGATAAAGAAATTTTTGTATTATCAACTATTTTAAATTTGCAACATCTCTTATCAACAGCAAATATTAAGTAACTTTAAGCTAAAATCCACCCTTGCTTAAAGCAAAATCCTTGCTCACAAAGTGAGCTAAATATCCATAAGGAGAAGAAATGAAACATTACGAGCTTTTATTTATTCTTAAGCCGACACTAACGGAAGAGGAAGTTAAAGCTAAAGTTGACTTCGTAAAAGAAGTTATAACAAAAAACGGCGGCGAGATCGCTACTGTCGTTGAGATGGGTACTAGAAAGTTAGCCTATGCCATCAAAAAATACGAGCGTGGAACATACTTTGTTATCTATTACAAAGCACCACCAGCGCTTCTTGCAGAACTTACAAGAAATGTAAGGATCACTGAAGATATCATAAGATTTTTAAGCGTTAAATATGAAAATAAACGCGAAATCGCAGCTTGGGAAAGACTTTGCAAAGGTATCAAGCAAACTATAAAAAAAGAGCCTCGCGAGCCAAGAGCACCGCGTGAGCCAAGAGTTGAAAAAGTAGACGAGCAAACTTTTACAGAAGAATAATCAAGGATAAAAAATGTTCAATAAAGTAGTACTAGTTGGGAATTTAACAAGAGATATCGAGCTAAGATACACTACTAGTGGATCTGCTATAGGAAATTCCGGTATTGCTGTTACTAGAAAATTTAATACTAACGGCGAAAAACGTGAAGAGACATGCTTTATTGACATATCGTTCTTTGGCAAATCAGCTGAGATAGCAAATCAATATTTAAGCAAAGGCTCCAAACTTCTGGTTGAAGGAAGATTGAAATTTGATCAATGGACCGACAACAACGGACAAAACCGTTCAAAACACTCAATCGTAGTTGAAAATATGGAGATGCTTGGCGGAAATAGCGGAGCTAATGGACAAAGTCAAGGTGGATTTAATCAAAATAGTTCGTACTCACAACAACGAAATAATGGTTCAACTAATAGCTATGGCAATGGTGGATATCAAAATTCAGCACCACAAAGACAGCAAATGCAACCACAAAATAAAAAAGCACAAGAAGAGTACTATGAGGAGAAAATCCCTGATATAAACATTGACGCCGATAATTTTGATGGCGACAACGAAATACCGTTTTAATTTAAAGGATAGAAAATGGCAGAAAAAAGAAAATATTCACGCAAATATTGTAAATTTACAGAAGCTAAAATTGATTTTATAGATTATAAGGATACTTCTCTTTTGAAGTATTGCTTATCAGAGAGATTTAAAATAATGCCAAGGCGTTTAACTGGCACATCAAAAAGACATCAAGAAATGGTAGAAAAAGCGATCAAAAGAGCTCGTCATGCAGCTATTATACCTTACATAGTAGATCGCAAAGATGTAGTTTCAAATCCTTTTGATGGACTATAATTATTTAATTTATTAAACCCCTATTAATGGGGTTTAATCCTAATCTTAAATATCCTAGATTTATGTTCTTATAGATTTTTATTTATTGACTGCAGTTTAAAATATTTTTCAAGTACTATCTATAATTTTGGTTTAACTTACACGAGACAATTAGAATTTATTCAGGTGAATATCTCAAATATATGCTGTCTTTAAATAACTCTATAGCATCAATTTATTAGTTCAAAATAATTTATTTAGCCATATGTACAATCAATATCGTTGATCCATATTATTCACAATTTTTACAACGAATTACGCATCATCTATCGTATAGCAATAACTGTTCGCATGAGGCTAAAAAGTAAGATACTTAATATAGAAAAACTTTATAATAAAAACATATCTTAGTAAATCCAATATTCATCCATTTGGTGTCCGCATATCTTGCAAGTGGGCTTGATGAGATATTTTATTTTGAAAACTTATTGATGCCAAACCAACCTAACCATGCAACCATGTTAGCTAAAAACAAATTTTAAACATCCTTTTCTTGACATGTAATAATGTTTTTTGTATAATCTCAATTCTTTTTTAAATAAATGTCTTGCTAGCTCAGTCGGTAGAGCATCTCACTTTTAATGAGGGGGCCGTTGGTTCGAATCCAACGCAGGACACCATTTTTGGGTTTATGACCCTTTCGTCTAGT